>CAYLXX010000005.1:0-44617 GCA_964387955.1 uncultured Gammaproteobacteria bacterium | reverse complement strand
CGTTACCCCCGAGCGGACGAAAAGCGTGGCGGTAAGGTACCATGTTTTTGGCGAAACTTCGTGTAAAACTCCAGGTGCAACATGCGCTGCAATATCGGATAAATTGACTGTGTGGCCGCGACCAGAAACGTAGATAGTATTGGTGAATTGATCATAGTACACGACCAGAGGGTCGTCATAGAGTCTTTGATAGTTGAAGTTAGTGACCGGACTGAGTGTCTGGTCGCGGCCAGGTATACTCAGAACCGTCCCTGCGCTAATATTATTCCAATTTACGATGCGGCTAGCATTGGCAGTAAGTAAAGTGTAGGTATCCACGCCATACTGATTGGCAATTCCAGACAACGATTCTCCTTCTGACACCACGTGACGTTTTACTAATAAATCTGGATTATCCTTGACAGGATTGCTCGTCAATACCGCAGTATTTTTTTGATTTATTTCAGGCAAACTTGTTTGCACAAGGTGCGCTTGTTGTTGCAGGGGGATAAAATATGTAGTCTGTTTGACATAATAAATTGTGGTGGCAATTACGAAAACCAGAAAACCGGTTGCCGCGTATCCCGGGATTAAACTTATGAATTTAAACTGCGGCAACCTTGTCCGATCCCAGCGTGTTATCCATCCTTGGGTGTTTAATGTAAAAAAAGCATATACTTTAAGCAGCCCTGTAAAAAATGTTCCAATAATAAAAAGCGGCAGCATATTGAAGTCTTGTCTCCTTCTTTTTAAGTGAGGATACATTTTGACTAGTCGGCTTACTGTCCACCACAAGACAAGCATAATCGCCGAAGCCCATAGTCCAAGCGCAACCGACACAATAAAATATATGGGGCTAATGATGACAACGATTCCTTGTAAAAATTTATCTATCTGAAAAAAAGCCAGAGATGGGTGTTTAAACGGCCAACCTTCAAATAACGCTCGTGTGTCAGCTCGCAGTGCATTACGTGACCAACGTAATCTTTGTTTCAGGAAAGATCCCATGTCGGCCATTCCTGGTGTATAGACACGAGAGTTATTTTGGTATTTCACTTTCCAGCCGGCTTTTAACACTAGATATGTGAGTCTCTTATCATCGCCTGAAATAACTTTCTGTCCCATAAATGTTTCATGAACCAAATCATGCAGCATGGGTACAATAACTTTTCGTCTATAAAAAGCAGTTCTTCCCGAAAGACATGTTAACGCGTCACCAGTTGCAGCTAAAAATGGGTAATCGTCACAGTAACGCAAGTCAAGTTGCGTATCAAACATTTTTTGGGAAATTGTTTGGGGGTGGTAGACGTTTTGATATGTGGCTACACCTGCGACTTTTTTATCATGAAAAGGGGATAGTCCATATTTTTTCGTATCTTTTGCCCAAATTGTATCTGAATCAACAAGAGCAACAATTTCACAGGCGGCTTTACGTATACCATCTGCCAGCGCTGGCCGTTTCCCAGGAACTTTAGTAATAATGAGATGAAATATTTTAGACTTTTTAACATATTCTCTAAAAATTTCTATACACCGTTTATCTGAATAATCTATGATTGCAATAATTTCCTGAGGTTTACTTGCATACCATGAGTCAAGAGCTTGGCGAAACACAGTGGGATTTTCGTTATAAACGGGGATAACAAGTGAGACAGTCGCTTCGTAGGGTTTGGTCTGTGGTCTGTACCGTAGAGCAAATAATTCCTTCATTGCCCAGACTGACCAGCGCCATAAGCCAATGACTCCAACGGGTATAAGGTAGGCGTGATGATCGAGATATTGTTGTATGAAGAAGGTGAGGTCGTTGAGCAACATGTCTTATTTTTCTAAAAATTATAGTACGTACGGCGTGTTGCTATGTTTTGAGATCCCTAGTGACTCTTTCAATTCATCATTGACTTGAATCACTGACTTCAGAAGGTGTGCTTTAAATCCACGACCTTCTGCCCAACTCAAAAATGCTGACGTATCTTTAGGTAAACAGCTTCCCATAAATGGTCCACGATCACGTAAACCATACTTAGGATTCCAGATACCTTCAGTGCTAAGTGCCGAGATCATAAACATTTCATCGGGATTAATTCCTATCGAGTGAGCAATAGTTCTCATTTCGTTAAAGAAACTAATTTTTGTTGCATTAAAAAGATTGTGGACGTACTTCTGCATTTCAGCTTCTTTAATTGATACACGATACAGCGGGCAATTAAATCCTTTATATGCATTGGCTAACACATCGCCTGATTTTTTATCATACTCACCAATGAGAATTGCCCAGGGTTTGATAGCGTCATCTTCGGCAGTTGCCTCTCTCAAATATTCAGGATTCATACATGCGCCAAAATCTTTTCCGACTTTTTTCCCTGAATATTTTTCAACTATTTTGACAACAAGATCTTCGGTTGTGCCAGGAGGAACTGTGCTTTTTACCACAACCACATGATATTTTTTGGAATATTTCAGTCGTTGGCCCAAATCATGTGCTGCAGAAATTATGGCATCAAAGTTTATTTTCCCAGCGATTGTTGGGGTAGGTACAGTAAGCATGGTGATATCAAAATCGTAATCACCATTAAAATACGTATTTTTATCATAAGCTGTATACCCATCCTTTCTTAAAAGATCTTGCCGTTCTTTACGCCCGCCTAAAAAAGCAACATCCAATCCATGTTCAACAAATGCTTTACCTGTTGCTTGTCCAACTACGCCTGGGCCCACGACACATATTTTCAATTTATTCATAGTGAAAAAAAATTATAAAATTATAAAAAAGCAAGTGTATGCATTTAAATTACACGACCAAGATGAAAGATCAGAAATAAACTGGTAAGATATATGTAAGATGTTTCCCTTCCAAAGTTTTTACCAAAATCCATTCGTGTTTGAACGTTATTGGCCAATCATAGTTATAGTTGCATTATGGGAAATTTTTTGGAAAGGGAGAGGGTTATGGGCAGCGGCACGAAGCAATAATACGAAGTGGTTTATTGCAATACTTATCATTAACTCTCTGGGAATTCTCCCAATTGTGTACCTTTATTTTTTCCAGAAGAAATCGAAGAAAAAAGCAGCTTAATTACTTCAATAGAGGATTTTGTTTTACAAGCTTTGATTTGCTCCACGATTCGCCTAAACCCCACGTGTTGCCTGCATCAGAATTTGCCAACGCAAAAAGTATAACTATATAAATAATATGTTCATCGATTAGAGGATTATTGGCGGGAGGGAATGCACTGAGGTACATAAGGGATAGTAAAACCATTCCCGACCAACAGGCGATTCTCATACCGATGCCAAGTATGAGCGACAATCCAATTAATAGTAAACCCAACATAAACAACCAGTCCACAAGAGGATTGCCTACAAGTGATGCATAAAAAGTAGCCAACGGACCGTGGACTGCATGTGTAAGATACCCTGCGGTGGGTGAGCTACCAGCAAGCCAAGATTGCTCGGGTTTTGTAGCAAATCCTAACCCAAAAAGTTTATCGATAAATGCCCAGAGGAAAGTGACTCCAAGGAGTACGCGTAATGTTGCCCAAATATACTTCATACATCTTCATTATACACATTGTCTGTATTTGTCAATATAATAGTCTTATGAAGAATAAATGGTTTAAAAAAATTGGCTGGATACATTTACCTATGTCTTTTGCAGGATATATTATTTATATTCTTGCAATTATTTTTCTTTTTACTGTCTTTACTGCGGTTGATCGAAATTCTCATTCAGTGTCTGATACTTTGTATGGTATTTTCCCTTACTTTATTCCAACGTTTCTTTTTGTAGAATGGATCGCCTCAAAAACAGATTAAACTTATCAAATTATTAATCAACTCTTACTTCCATCTTACATCTGTGCTCTACAGTTAATATATAGGCTTATTTTTTAAAAATTTTTTCCATGAAAGGAGGTGAGAGATATGAATAAAAGGATAAAAAAAATTATCTCTGGTATTCTTGTCGGATTATTTTTTTTGGCGGCAACAACATTGGCTCATGCGCAGTCGTTTACGCTCCAACCATGGATCTATGACCCAGATAACACAGGTGGAGTAGTATCTCAGATGTTGCCTGATGGATCGCTTCACTTAGAAAAAAATGTTCCCACAGCGACCAATGCCTCAGCTGGAGCTATGATCGACGGCGTTGCTGATATGTCTACGACAAATATGACATTAAGTTACCAAGTTGACGGTTATTGCGGGGCAGGTGCGCCAAGATTTAATGTATATCTGACAAATGGCGATCTCATTTTTCTTGGTTGTGTCTACGGCAATGATGGATCTGGAAACGTGACATTTACTGCCGGAAATACCTACGGGGGAATACTTTTCCCAACGGGGGAAACAGTGGAGAGAATTGACATTGTTCAAGACGAAGAGGGACAAACAACATTATCCAATATTATGGTAAATGGAGAATTAGTAACCGGCGATAAACATGCCTTGAAAGTGCAATGTAAAAATGGCGGATGGCAAAACTTTGCCACGATTACATTCCGTAATCAAGGACAATGCGTGAGTTACTTTATGAGAGCACGACCTCATGCAACTATTAGTCCGACAGGAATTGGTTCAACCGGACCATAACGATAAAGAATTTATAAAAAGCCCCTACTTTCCTGGAGGGGCTTTTTTTATACGCGATTTGTCGTTGAAATTGTTTTCAGAACGTTCTATATTCAATTATAATGACTCTTTTTCGGCAGCTGATTGTTACTGGCTTATTTATTCTCGCTCTATTTTTCTCAAGACATGTATTCGCAGCTCCTCCTGCGAATTTCCAGACCTCTCAAATAATTGGGTCAGGATTGACCAATCCAACCGGTTTTGACATTGCGCCCGACGGCCGTATATTTATTCTTCAGCAGTCGGGCGCAGTACGTATCTACAAAAACGGTCAATTACTCGCAACGCCATTTGCCACTCTACCTGTTACTTTGGCTGGGGGCGATCTTGGACTGCTTGGCGTAGCTTTTGATCCAAATTTCGTGAGCAACCATTACGTCTATTTTTACTACACATCCGATGAAGGACATAACACTCTTGCTCGCTATGATGCTACAGGTGACGTTGCCTCTGGTGGACCTTTTATACTCTATCAATCGATTGAGATAACTCAACAATTCCATGCCGGAGGCACAGTTGAATTTGGCCTCGACGGTAAAATTTATCTCTCACTTGGAGATAATCAGTACCCACCAAACTCCCAAGATTTATCAACTCCTGATGGAAAAATATTGCGTATTAATCCCGATGGCAGTATACCTTCAGATAATCCTTTTGTTGGACAGGCAGATAAGCTTCCCGAAATTTGGGCGTATGGACTACGCAATCCTTTTCGATTCCAGTTTGATCACACAAGTGGAAGATTATATGTGGGCGATGTAGGGCAGGATAATTGGGAAGAAGTGAATATTATTACCCGAGGAGGTAATTACGGCTGGCCAACTTGTGAGGGAACATGTGGTGTAAGCGGCATGATTAATCCTACGTACACATATAGTCATAGTGGTCAAAGTTCGTCGATAACAGGCGGTCTTGTGTATCGCAGTCAATTATTTCCAGCACCATACCAAGACTCATATTTTTTCGGAGATTATGCCAGAGGTTTTATAAAAAGATTGAGTTTGGATGCAAATGGTAATTCAACTGGAGTAAATGATTTTGATTTAAGCGCAGGCAGTATTGTTGATCTTAAACAAGCGCCTGATGGAACAGTATATTACTTAACTATTTTTCCTGCTCGTCTGTATCAAATTACCTATACGACTGGTAATCATTTGCCAACGGCTATGGCATCGGCCGATGTTACAGATGGACCAGAGCCGTTGACTGTACATTTTTCATCTCAAGGTAGTATCGATCCAGACGGCACACAACTGACATACAATTGGAACTTTGGCGATGGTACAAATTCCACAGACGCTAACCCGACTAAAATATATACTACACGGGGCACTTATACCGTAAGCCTGACTGTGTCTGATGGAGTGTATCAAGTTCAAGCTGCGCCTCTGACTATTCGTGCCGGTACACTGCCTACTCTTACCATTGCATCACCGATTGATCATGCCACGTACCGCGCAGGGGATACGATAAATTATTCAGTTTCCGCCACAGACTCGCATAACCAAAATTTACCCGATAGTGCTTTTAAAATTGATGTCCTTTTTCATCATCACACCCATACCCATCCATATTTAGTTATCAGTGGCCAACGTACTGGCCAATTTCCGATTCCGACAACAGGTGAAACATCCTCTGATGTTTGGTATGAATTTAAAGTTACTGCCACCGACAGTGATGGGATTTTTACAACTCAAAGCGTACAAATTTATCCGGAAAAAATCAATCTCACACTTACTACCAACCCTCCCAATCTTAAAATACTTATCGATTCGCTCATGATTAGTACGCCCACGACTATCGAGAGTGTTGTGGGATTTCAACACGAAGTGAGTGTGCCGGCAATGCAGGTATTAAATGGGACGTATTATCAATTCGACTCTTGGTCAGATGGCGGGTCGCATAAACATTTTATGACGACACCAAGTACTGACGCCAGTCTGACTGCCACTTTTCGTACAACTCCGCCTTTCAATGTGAGTTATTACAACAACATTAATCTTAGCGGTGCTCCAGTTCTCACAAGAACTGAAGGAGTGATTGATCACAATTTCGGCAGCGGTTCTCCAGACCCTTTAGTCAATAATGATAATTTTTCTGCACGTTATATTAAACAGCACCATTTCAATACTGGATCTTACAAGTTTGAGACACTATCTGACGATGGTGTGAGACTGTACATAGATAATAGTTTAGTTATAGACAGATGGGTTGACCAAGGGCCGATACCTTATTCGGCGACTGTGAACATGACAGAAGGTGATCATGAAATAAAACTTGAATATTACGAGCACGGCGGCGGTGCTCTGATCAGACTCGATTGGAACCCGGCCAGCACGCAGCCGCCGATACCTACCCCAACACCCAACGGCCAATCAATCACGTCTTATACATTAATTAATGCCGACACTGATCAACCAATTGCCAATTATAATCCTATGCCTCCCAATGCAACCTTGGATTTAAGTACGCTTCCGACAACACATCTCAATGTGCGTGCAAACACGAGTCCTACAACAGTCGGCAGCGTCAAATTTGGCTATGATGCCAATGCTAATTTTCAAACCGAAAATACTGCACCTTATGCTCTTGTATCAGATAACAACGGAGACTATTTTAGTTGGACGCCAACTACCGGCGCACATACAATCAACGCAACTCCATATACTGGACCAAACGCCACCGGCACAGCTGGTACAAATTTGCTTCTTAATATCACGGTTACAGGAGGTGGTCCGACTCCGACGCCTTCAGGGCAATCAGTCGCATCGTATACTTTGATAAATGCCGATACAGATTTGCCAATTGCAGCCTATGATCCGATTCCATCGAATGCAACAATTGACCTAAACACTCTTCCAACAAGAAATCTCAATGTACGCGCCAATACGAGTCCCGCAACAGTCGGCAGCGTCAAATTTGGCTATGATGCCAATGCCGATTATCGGCTGGAGAGCTACTTGCCATACGCAATGGCCTCGGATAACAATGGTAATTATTTACCTTTCACTCCAACTGTCGGTGCTCACACAATCACGGGGACACCTTACACAGGAGCATTTGGTGGAGGAACTGCTGGCACTGTGCTTGTTTTACATTTTACTATCGTCGACGGGGAATCTACTCCGACACCAACCCCAGTTAATAGTCAGTCGATCACTTCGCTTACTTTAATTAATGCCGACACCGATCAACCAATCGCCGCTTTTAATCCTCTTAACACTGGAGCAACGCTTAGTTTATCAGCGTTACCAACTACTCATTTAAGTATTCGTGCCAATTCCAATCCGCCAACAGTCGGCAGCGTGAAATTCGGTTACGATGCTAATGCTAACTTCAGGACAGAAAATTTTGTACCGTACGCATTTGTAGGCGACAACAATAACGGAGATTATTTACCATGGACGCCAACAACCGGTTCACATACTGTAGTTGTTACTCCATATACTGGTCAAAATGCAGGTGGTATAGCAGGGACTTCTATCACGATCCAATTCAACGTAACAAACTAATTTTACATAGATCCTGTTTTGACATCGCCTCCGCGTTTATAGTAAGAGAAGATTACTCCACTCGGTGAAGTCTCAGATTTCTCTAGTTTGTATGCAGCTGGTATTGCATCTTCACTAAATATTCGTTTTCCTTTACCCAGAATAACAGGAAAAATTTTTAGCCAGAGCTCATCGACCAAATCATGTTTTAGAAGTGTTTGAACCAGTTTACTGCTGCCGTATATTTGAAGAGCTGGTCCCGTCGAATTCTTGAGCCGCTTAAGTCCTGCAACATCTTTTATCACCTCAGTATTTTCCCAAGTTGGTTTTTTTAACGTTGTGGAAAGAACATACTTGGTGATTTTATTTACTTGAGGCCAAGTTTCGGTATGTGTAGGCCAGAATCCCGCAAAGATATCATATGTTACACGCCCAAGAAGTAAATCGTAGGTTCCTGCCATTTGTTTGGCCATGACTTTTCCACTAAAATCATCAAAGTACGGGGCTGTCCAGCCGCCATATTTAAAAACACCGCTCTTATCTTCTTCAGGTCCACCGGGAGCTTGCATAACTCCATCAAGAGAAAGAAATTCAAGGACAATAATTTTTCTCATACTATTATTATACCAACTTTTTATTTATTACTTACTTATTACTAAGACTTGAATTGACTCTTGCAGGAGTGGCCTATACTTTTTATAAACTGAAAGGAGGTGATTAATATAAAAAAAACTGCACAAAACGAAGATCTTGAAACATTATCCACAGGAGATACAAGTCTACTTCAGGCTATTTTAGTAGAGTCTTATGAAGAGTCAGATTTGGATCCCGAAACATTCATGCTTGTTCGTATTGCCTCTCTTGCTGCAATGGATGCACCACCATCTTCATGGTTAGTGAACCTTAAAGTTGGTAAAGAATTGGGAATATCCAGAGATAAGGCCGTTGGTACGTTGGTTGCTATATCGCCGGTTATTGGAACAGCTCGTACAATGTCAGCTGCCGGTAATATCATCAAGGCGATTGCTATGGATAGAAATATTCAAGAATCTAGACATTCTCACAAAACGGTTCATCATTAGATTATTTCTTCCCGGATTTTATTATTCAAACTGCTCAAGAAATTTAGCAAGCGGCTCGTGGAATTTGGTGTGGTAGAGATATATTAGACAGATAAAAACAATGAAAGTTAACGCAAGAACAATAAATTGAGCAGTAATATTTTCTTTAAGAAAAAGATCGTAGATAATGTTGGCGGATACATTTATCAGAAGCCCAATACATAGAGTGAGAATAAACAAAACGTATCCATGCGTATAATTTTTTCTTGACATTTAAAATATTATAGCAGAGGCTACAATAAGGTTTTTTTATTGTGTATCGACAGTATTCTCTACCTCTTGAGGTGTAGTGGGTTTGATAAGTTGAAGAAGTTGCACTAATCCGAAGGCAATTACTGCATAAACAATTATAGCTATGATAATCGACCATTCGAATACTGCTCCATAAGATGGGCTGACGGTTGTACGGAAGATGCCACTGAATGGGAACACTAATGGATCGCTTAATCCATAAATCAAATTTGTGAATTCACTGGTGGGATTTGCTCCCAAGGCTTTAAGTACGAGTCGAAATACTAAAAGTATTTCGACGACTCCGAGTATATACCAAATGATTTGGTAGGTACGGAAAATAAACTTTTTCTTTTCGTAAGCTTTCTGAGGCGGCTCAGTTTGCACAGGAGCATTACTAACTTTTTGTGTGGTAACTTCTTTTGTTTCTACAGTTTGGGACATAAAATATTATATAAAGATTCTTTTCCAAATTGCAAGGGAACGAGCTTCATTACTTCCTCGGGACTGTTTGTCTCCAATAATCGTTGACGCAAATCGTTCGCTCCGCGGAAACCAGTAATGTATATCTTAAAATATTTTTTCATTGCCGGATATCTTCTCTTTAATATTTCTGGATCTGGATTTTCCTGGATAAAATAAGCCAAATGTTTTTTTAACAGAGTCAAATATTCTTCTCTCGTATGTTCCTGTTGATTTTTTGAAAATACCCATGGGTCACTAAAAATTCCTCGTCCAATCATTATTCCATCAACATGATGTTTTTGATACATCTCCCAAGCATTTGAATAACTTTTGATGTCTCCATTACCGATAATTACAGTTTTTGGTGAAACACGATTCTTAAGTGTTACCACTCTTCCAATCTCATCCCAGTTTGCACCACCGGTAGACATTTGTTTAGCAGTTCTAGCATGGACTGTAAGTGCATCAATTTTTTGTTCAAGCAAAAATTCACACCATTCGGTAGCAATATTTGTTGTTATACCAAGTCTGGTTTTAATACTGAGGGGAATATCTCCAGCACCGGATCTTGTGGCTTCGATAACATCTTTTGTCAGTTTATAATCACCTATCATTCCAGCTCCCGCATGTTTTCTCACAACAGCACGGATAGGACAACCCATATTGATATCTATTCCATCAAATCCTAGCTGAGCAACAATTTTGGCAGATTTTTCCATGTTTATTGGATTGTTACCCCAAATCTGAGCAACAATCGGACGCTGACCTTCTTCATATTTTAATTTTTGAATTACTCTTTTTTTTCCAGCTGAGGTTAGTCCATCTGCACTAGTAAACTCAGTAAAAAATACGTCAGGTCTTGCAGTTTCATTTATGAGCTTTCGGAAAGCATTATCTGTAACATCATCCATTGGGGCAAGAACCATAAAAGGTTTTTTAAGCTTTAACCAAAAATTGTTCATCTTCTAACTCTGTTGTTATTAATTTGCTGCCCAGCTTGGATTCGAACCAAGATAGATAGATCCAGAGTCTATCGTCCTACCATTAGACGACCGGGCAATTGCCTATATTATATCTGAGCCTGAGGTCAAAAGAAAGATTCATACCCCCCCATGCCTTTTTACCTACCTTGTTATCCAAGTCACTTAAAAAGCACATAAAAATGGTACAAATACGAGTGACTGCCAAAACAACCACGAAAAATAACTACGTCACTCTTTTTGAAGAAAATGCGAGAATCGTAGACATGAGTAAAAGATTTTGTTGAAGTGTAAGCCAATAATGATCAAACATTCCTGTAAAAATTAATACCCCAGCACAGTAGAGGAGAGTCTGGTTGTTGATAAATATATTTCGGACTTTCCAAAATAAATATGCCAGATATCCGCTGAAAAATATACCAGTCTCCGCAATCCATAACAAAAAAATATTGTGCACTGGCTGGAGGAAGAAGTAGGGAGTCTGCATTGCAAATTTGCTTTGCGCCAAAAGATAATTACCTAGTCCAATTCCCGCAACTAGGTGATTTTTAATTATTTCCAATGCATTTTCCGCCAATTGTAAACGTATTTGTCCGCTAAGAGGATCGCCTTGTGCAAGAGAAAAAGTTACCGTCAATATCCCTGCCACAACAATTCTCGCTCCCATACAAAACTCACACTTAAGCTCTTCTTGGTGACTCACGGTATATAAAAACGTAACAAGGAAAAATCCCAAAATAATTAATTTAGAAAAGGAAACAAGAATTAATGTTGCAGATATAAAAAGGAGTGAATATTTGAGAACTGGAAATTTATTGAATGGTTTGTACGTCAAAACAAATGTGTGAAGAAGTAAATAAAATCCTGCCAGCGAGTTGGGATGAGAAAACGTCCCATACGGACGAAGCATTTCTACTCCTTGATATGAAGCTTTGGCTATTCCCGGAGTTGATAGTGAAAACGATCTTTCCCCCAAAAAATAAAATATTCCTTGAATCGATTGCTTGTAAAACAATTGCAGAATGGTTAGCGACAATTGAATAACAGTACTCGATAAAAATGCAGATAAAATAAGTTTCGATGAAGGAACTAGATTTCTAAATGATATAAAAATAAAAATTATTTCGAGGGTTTTCAAACTTTTATAGATAGCAAGAGGATGTGAGAGAGCAGTGAGTATGTTTAAAAAAGTAAATCCTAAAAATATTAAAAAATATTTATTCTTAAAAATTGGCATGATTTTTTTAAAGTTACTCAGGATTATTAAAACGGCGAGAATATCGGTGAGAAATAAAGTTGGCGCAAGGTAGTCGATGCGGACGGCGTTGACAAAAGAGAAATCAAAGAAAAAATGCTTACCAAGTTGAGTTGGCAGTAAAAAAAGAAATAAAAAAAATAGGATGTCAAAAAAGACTGGTTTGTTGGGTGTCGTCTTTTTTGGGTTCTTCGGTTGGCGTTTGAGCATGGTGTTTAAAAATTTGTACTGTACCAAAAACTCCGTCGTAGCCGGGATCCACGAAAACTTCCCGATCTCTTATAATTCTGATAGCTTGAGATAAATCTTTTCCTCCTTGTTTTTCTAACTCCTCGTATGATTTCCTCAACAGGATATCAAATTCAGTGCCGACTGTTTCCAGAAGATGATCATAGCGCCTGAGAGCTTTAACAGGTGAGCCGCCCTCGAGCTCAGTGACGACTTCAAGAAGGGGGATAAGTGAGACAAAAGGGCGGCGCTTTTTCTCTTTATCACCAACAAACGTTACGCCTGCGGCATTTTTTACATATGTCAAATCGTCTTTTGTTAAAACCTTAGTGGATAAATCATTGACTCTGTTTTCAACGCCGATTGTTAACGGTTTTTTGCAAACAGGGCAGATAATACCTTTCTGTTTAATTTCTTCAGGGGAGTAGCGTATGCCACAGGCTCTGTGTCCCGACCAGTGATATTTACCCTCTTCAGGAAAAAACTCGATAGTGTAACCAATTTTATAATTACCATTCCCCTGCTTCATCGCCTCTCCAACGTCGTTAAAGGTGAGTAGAGTATTTGTCTTATTATTACTGACAAAGACAGTTGCCTCACGACCTAGTTTGGGTCCTGAGTGTGCATCGGAAAATGACACAATCGATCGAGTGTCTAAATCTGGTATTTGCCAATTCATTATAGGGTCTGACGATAAACCAGTTTCAATGGCATAAATATATTTGGCATATTCCTCAAAACATTCTTCGATACTGTCAAATCCAGACTTTGATCCGAATATCGAGAACCACGGAGTCCAAGCATGGGCGGGGATAAGGAGAATATTTTTATCGATTGTCAGCAGCATCTCCAAAAGATTTTTTGACGAGATACCAACAATTGGTCGCCCGTCTGACATGAGATTGGCGCCGCGTCGTTGCAGCTCTTTAATCACTTTCTGACAGGTTTCAATCGATGGCGAAAAGACGAGGTTGTGGACGCGGCGCTGCTTACCGCCTTGCATATAAATACTGGAAATTTCAGAGGAAAGTAAAAAATATACAGCATGTTTTTGTTCTTCAGGCTTTTTCTTTAACTCATAAATTCCCTCCGATACTTCGGTCAGATGAGTAGTGATCTCTTTAAAATATAAAGGGTGCTGCCAATCGCCTGTAGCTACAAGTTGTATACCTTTTCTCGAAGACCAGCGAGCAATTTCAAACAAATCCATTTTCTGTGAGACTGCTCGGGAATATTTAGAATGAAGTTGTAAGTCTGCAACAATCTGCATAAACAATATTGTAACATGAACCTATGATACTCGCTGATTTCAATTATCTTCTTATGATGACTGGCATATTGTTGATTGTTATCGATATTCTTTCTGATAAGCATTCAGGTATCGATGTATTATTCATGGGTATTATTATTGTGTCTGGTAGTTTGACGGGCATAATGTTTAGTTCATTTTCAACCTCAATAATCACGTTTCTTATTTTCTCAGCTGCGTACTTTCTTGTCGGGAGAGGCTTTCTCAAGAAAAAACTTGTCAGATCGTAGCATTTTGATGGGCCAAATGGTATAATGTGCCCTTATGAAATGGTTTGCAAGTAAAAAGATAGACTTAGATATTGTTAGAAGCTGGATACGAGTCGCCATTTTTCAGGCGAAAGCCTATCTTAGGACTCTTGATCCAGTCACTAAAGTTTTCCGATTCATGGTGATTTTGACCTGCATATATTCGGTTTTTTTATTAAATCAGATCAAAGACGCGCAACACACCCTGGTTCATAACGCACGGCTTGTAGAAGAATGGCAAGCTACAGCAGCGCCCAAAGTCGCAGGAGTTGCAACCGCTTCGGCTAAGACTGCAACTCCCACAGTTACTCCTTCTCCAACTCAAGAGCCAACCAAAGACATTACGCCTCCGAGTTTCACAGCAATCGCAGGTCCTCAGGATGGAGTGACTATAAACTCCAGCAATGTCTGTTTCCCAGTCAAACTTTATGATGAAACCTCAAGTTCTCCCAACCTTTTTGTTCAGTACCAATTTGACTCGGTCTGGAGCGGTTGGACAAATAATATGTCTCCGTGCTTCCAGAACCTAGTCAATGGTACTCATACGTTTGCCATTGAGGCCAAAGATCAAGTCGGGAATATAAGCTCATTAGTCACTCGTACTTTTACTGTACAAGTTAACTAACTTCTCTTACTTGATTCGCCGCTGATTGCGCAAAGTTCGATGTCGATAGGCATAGCGACTATTAACATACTCTTCGTCCTCAGGCGCATTCGTCACTCCTCGTGCATCACTTTCTTCATAGTCTTCGGGTAAGTTGAGTGCACTCACATCAGCCGCACCATTTTCGGACAAAATATCTTGCACTTCATTACTGCGTCTATCAATGGTCGGTACTGCAAGTAAAATACCGCCTGCCTGAATGCGCTCTTCGTATCGCTTTGCTTGATCTTCGGGAATCCCAAAAGACATCAGTGCACCAATAAGTCCTCCTGCAATCGCTCCAGTAGCGACGCCAGTTGTAGTCGAGGCAGCGGCTCCGGTGAGTCCCAAAGCAACTGCCAGCGGACCACCTATTAGAAAGGCTCCCACTCCTGGTATAGCAATCGCACCGATACCAACAAGTAATCCAGCTAAGCCTCCCACAACTGCTCCAGTGACTGCGCCAGTTGCAGCTCCGCTGGCTACGTTAACTCCTGAGCCATTGCCCAACCTTTCGGCTTCTCGCGTATCTTTCATGATGATGGACATATCTTTGGGATCATATCCTAGATCACGCAACTCTTCGATTGCTGACTGAGCATTATCTTCCATGTCAAAAACACCGATTACTGTTTTAGCCATTTTGTCACCTCCTTTCAACAAAAAAATTTATAAAAACAATTACTATAAGAATAACTCATCGATATAAAGCGTCAGAAAGAGTTCTGTAATAGATGTGTAATTAAATTGATGAGCCTAGAGTATAATGCGCTTGCAAGTCCAAAAAACCTTTGTCAAAATATTCCCAAGCAATGACAGAGGCGGTAGTCCTAAACCCTCTTTCTGACATTGAATCGGAAAGAGCCCAAAACGTCGCCGGCTTTGTGTCCCGTTATCGTAATTTGGTTGCTGCACCATTGCCTCTCCGCAACCACACTTCAATCATTGAACATCAGTCTGATCTAAAACATGTTGATCTTCGAAAAAAAACTTTAGAGGATTATATTAATGTTTATACTGGTGGCGAGGTAGAAAGTGCTGCTATGTATGATTGGGGTAGAGTATTGTTGTCCGAAGCCGTTTTTGCAACTAATTTGGCCGCGACTCTCCAACCTGTCTTGGAAAGAGAAAGGATGAGCGTGGTACTGCCTCCAACATCTATTGATACTTCCAATCCCCAGCAAGGGCCTTATTACCAAAAAGGGGCCGATGTTCTTATAGTGAAAGGGGATGAAGCTATATGTGGGTTTGATGTCACACTTCAGATAGGTAGCTTTGTAGGCCGAAAGCGGCGCCGGGCGGGGTTGCAAGCAACTTCCGATATGCCAGTGTTAGTTGTGTCTCTTGGGAAAATGCAGTACTCAGATGAAGATCCGCAGACGAAATTGGGCTTTTATACATATTTAGACGAACAAGGACGAAAGTCAGTAGTAGAGACAGGCACATATCTACCTTTTTATGGTCTTTCAGATGCAGATGTGAATATGTGGAAGGAAGATTTGTTTGCTAAAATAGGAAAAGGTATTAATTTATGCAAAATAAGTTTGGATAATCATTTAAAGCCAGAAACACGCACCAACACGAATATTGATTTGATTCATGAACGCTTAGACGAGATGGAAAGATTAAACACAGAATCTCATGAGCAATTACTTCTAGCAGCTGCAGCTTAGTTTATTATGAATGAATCAATACAGCCTGATCAGGCGTTTGGAATCAAGGAGCAAATTGCGCTTAACCTAAATTTAACAGCTACAGTAATTGCGCTTGGATTATATGCTTTTCCACCCGAGGTAAGAAACCTAGTTCGTAAAAAACAAAAGGGTGTTTGCGCAGATTGTGGTGTAGATGCAAAAAAACTTTATGTTCACCATATTGTTCCGTCTTCAATGGGAGGAGTAGATGAGATGTACAACGCAGTAGGTTTATGTAATGGAGAAGATAACAGATGTCACGATGCTTGGGATAAAAAAGCTTTAGAGGAAAAAATTGTTTGGCCTGGAATTCAACTCGCACACGTTAAGAGAAAGTTCTTCAAGACACTATATGATTTTAAAAAATCTCGAAAAAATGTATTAAATATCAGGGATGAATCTTGAAATCTTTGCACATTTTACCCTTTTGTTTATGAGTGAGTTTTTTTAACTCATGTTCACGCCTCATCGCCAGAGTGAGAGTAGGATACGTCTCAAAATATACTAGTTCTACGGGTCTCTTAAATTTTGTATAGTACGCGCCGCCGCTTTTCAGTCCATTATGCTGGAGAAGTCTTCTTTGCAAGTTATTGGTTTGTCCGATATAAAAACTTCCATCGCAACAGCGGACAATATATGTAAAAAAAGCGACAGTGAGAGTCATAGTACCATTTTAGCATTTACCGTTGACAACATAATATTCCAACCTATATAGTGATAGTTCGCTATGGATGAAAATAAAGCTACTTCACAATTGGAAATGGAGAGTTTGATCAATCGTTATCTGGCCGATATTGATGTAATTAAAGGAAAAATTAAAGAGCAAAACGATATGTTAAATGACTCGTTTAATAACGATAAAGAATATGCCGAGCAACAACTGAAAGTGAAGGAAGAAACTCGTAAAAAAAACGCCATTAAGCAAAGAATTATGAAAGAACCGGCAGTTTCATTAATTGCCGAAAAAATCAAAGGCATGAGAACCGAGATGAAAGATGCACAAGACGCATTGTCAGATTATGTTCGTGAATATCAACGTAATTCTAACCTTAGTCAAATTGTTCTCCCCAATGGTGATGTGATGCAGATAGTCCATGTGACTCGCTTGAGAAAAGTTACTAAGGAATAAATTTTAAGGGTATTGTGATCTTGTCGATTTCGCTGCCATCTTTTGCTGAATAATCAAATACTTCCAATATAATTTTTTCACCAGATTGTACTGATTGAGAGAGTGTGATTTGTTCGTTAAATATACCATAATTTTTGGAATTAGGAACGTTGGCTAAAGCACTTTTTTCAAATATAATATTGCCAGCAGCATTTTTTACTCTGATATTAAATTGATTTTCAAATACTCTTACTTGCCCGTGAACTACAAAAGTTCTTTTCACGATTGAATTAGGAGCGGGATAGTTAACGGCGATATTTATATTATTTTCTGAAGATATCGTTGGAGTGTTGATACTATTAGGAGTTGATTCGCTAACAGAGGTAATTTGTTCGATGTTTTGTTCGGGTGCATTGACTATTTTGGATTTTGAGAGAACACTGAAGAGGAAGATGAGGATGAAAATAGATAGAACCACTATTACGATATTTCTTCTTGACATGGTCCATTTTATCATACTACAGACATCCGGCCCAGGCATTTACTCCACCGCGGGAGATTTTATAGGCGGCAGTTTCGATCGCATCAGGCGCAGAGAAACGTAAATTTGCATCGGGATTTGCTCCCATGGTAATTCTTGTTTGAATCCAAGTCGTTTCTGCAAACTGAAACATACCTCCATATATACCGTTCACACTTCCGGGATTAATTCCAGACTCACAGGTAGCGATTTTTTTAAGAAGATTTTTATCGACTCCGTACTGACTACTGTATTGATTAAATAATGCTTCATAATTGCTTGGGGGTAAGGGTACGGGCGTATTGGTTGGAGGAATTGGCGTAGGAGTGGCGGTAGGCAAAGGGGTCGGAGTCGGGGTGTTTGTAGGCGTGGGTGATGGTGTAGGAGTCATCGATAACACAGGACTGAGTATCTCAGATTTAGTTACTGAGAGGTTGGCGTTATGGATATTAAAGAGCGAGAGTACAGATAGTAGTATTGCTCCAAACATGTGGAGTATATTTTACCATTATTTGTAATTAATGTGTGATTAAGTATCATTTGTATATGATTGCAATTGCCATAGCGCTTAGAATTTTTCCATTATTACTTTTAGTAATTCCTCTCAATATTTTATTATCGTTGTTTTTTAAGTGGCTGCTGTTAAAAATTTCACCAAAAAAAAGTCACCATGTAACCAATCTAATAGCTGCATTAATTTCGTCTGTTGTTGTGGGCTTGTTATCTCACATTACGCATCTCAGCAATCTTCATAATCGAGTTGGAACAGATTTATTATTCTCATTTATTTCTCCGTTTATTCTTACCACTATATTTTCTCTGGTCATCTTCGCCTTATTGGAATTAATTGAATTTGTATTAAAATTTAATACCTCTGCGAAACTTATAGTATTAGTCCTGATATGTGTCGTTTGTATATTTTTTCCAAGAATATATCATGATTATCAACCAGTAGACAATAAGGTAATAGAAAGATATTGTATTTGCACAGGTTACACTAGCGGAAATATCACCGATTATGAATGTTACGGAGTTTTAATCAACTGCCAGGAAACAGTTAGGTGTACATATGATTCGTCTGATTCGCCAAATGGGTGCGCGATACCGCTTTAATAACTTATTCTTGAGAAAAGTATTCATCAATTCTTTGCTGAGAACGTGACTCCGCTTGACGAGAAGAAGTGTAATCGGAAAGTTTAGGGTCATAGCGTACAGGTAAGAGGGCTTGAGATAGACCAGGGACAACTGCAGCAAACAATTTTCCTGCTTCTAAATAATAGATGACAGGTTGGAAGCTAATTTGGCTTGTGTGTACTTCCTTTCTACCATTTGGAGTATCAGCCCTCAACTGGCCGCCTTCATATTTTAAGTTGAGGTTATTGATAAAATCCAAACTGTCGGGTGGAATTTGTTTCCTGTCAACTATAGAGTTTTCTATCATATTATGTTACTTGATTTTATCAAGAATCAAATAATTCGTCTTTTTGACTCTCAGTTAGTTCAAACATTTCGTCATACCATTGAAGCACAACAGGATGTTTAGCGACCTTTACTCTTTGTTCTTCGTGTTTTTTTAAAAATTTTTCGTGCGAGATGCCCATTTTTCTAAACCAATTCCCATCGGCTACTACCATAATAAAAGGCATTAATTTATCAAGAGCATAGACAAATCGCGATTCTTCATCTTGAAATTTATTATATTCATCAACTGCTTCTCCAAGTACTGGAGTTTTATATAATTCTTCTTTGATGCGTTTTACAGCTTCAGCTTCATTTTCTGCTTTTTTCTTTCTACCTTCTTCATCCCATACAGATACATCTCCTGCAAATACTTCTGGAAGATCGTGACTAATTGCATAATAAGTAATTTTCTCAGGATTTAGACCAATTGTTCCTCCTAATGCCATACCCACCAGAGCTAATGAAAAAGAGTGTTCAGCGTCGTTTTCGTAAAGTCTATCTGACTGTGGCCAAGGTACTTCCCTTATTATTTCGGCAAAAGGTTTGTAGACATCAAGCGTTAATTTCTGGACGTCTTGAATATGAAGTTCTTCTGGAGCATGTTTCATGAGGGAATTATAACAAAAGATAATTGGTGGAGATGGGCGGAGTTGAACCGCCGTCCGGGAAAACACTCGGTACAAATGTTTAGCTAGGGATATACCGCTTTTTAGCCTTACTGCTGGAAAACGGCCGAACCTACAGTAAGTTCTGATCGGGGTTGTCGATCGTACGGACGATCAGGAGCTCCGTAAGATTCTATCTCGATTGGTTTATCCCTTTATCCAGTTAAATCAAGAGGAAAACTGGACAAGAGGCTTAACTTAGGCTTGCAAATATGCGAAACGCATATTTGAATAAGCTAAAGCTTCAGCTGCTTCTGATCGCTCATTAGCAATTAAATTTTTTCTATTTATCGGATAGATCCGCCCTAACCATTTGTAAAAGTGCAAATTTCTCGTCGATACCTGTCATCCCCAATAGGCTCAATTATACCACTTTTGGCCTCAAATATCAATTTTTCATGTACTCCTTAGCTTCACGTTTCTGACGGAGAGCAACGTCTCTTTTCTTGACTAATTTGCGTTTTTCGATGTCTTTACGGCCTCGGGCCAAGGCTATTTCGAGCTTGATGAAGTTGCCTTTGGTGTAGCAGGCGAGGGGGGCAATGGTCAGGTTCCCCGAGCCTGCGAGTTTCACCTGTAGCCTCAAAATCTCTTTTCGGTGCAGGAGTATTTTACGGGTTCTTTTCGAATCATAACCCTTAGGAGATGCGTGGTGATAGACGGGTATATCGGCATTGACAAGGAAAACTTCGCTCCCAATAATTTTCACATACGACCCCTCCAGGTGTATGGCGCCTGCTTTGACCGATTTGACCTCGGCGCCAGTAAGCACAATCCCAGCCTCAAATTTCTCAATTTCCTCGTATTCACGATGGAAGTTGCGATTAACTACTTTCATGCCTAAATTGTACCAGAACAGGCTATACTTCATACTATGGATGCAGTGACTTATCAGATTTTATTTTTATCCTTATGTATCGGAGTAGGTTGGTGGATCAATCGCCGGAGTTTCACTGGCTTTATCAGGTATATCAACGGCATTCCGATGCCAAGCTACGTTATCGCAACTGCCGTAAGTATTTTTATAGGACTAGTATTGTGGGGATTTGTAAACTTTCTCCTTTTTAAACTAAGCTAAAAGAGCTATAATATGGTCCTCATGGAAAGAAAAATCACACCGCCACCGGATGATGATCCTTATTATCTGCTAAGAGAGATGTATCGGATTCCTCGTGGACCATCCAAGCCTCAGGCCCCAACTCTTGCTGAAACTGATAAAATCAGGCGACCTCCAATAGAAGAACTATCTGGGCGTGAGTTAGAAGTTCTTCAGAAAGAAACAGAATTATTATCTAGTAAAGAAATTGCAAAAGAGCTTAAGCTTTCTGTAGCATCAATCGCTAAATATAGAGAAAGAATATATCATAGGTTACATGTGACTTCTCGTATGAATGCAGTAATAGCAGCGGTAAAAATTGGATTAGTACCATCTCCCTTTGAGAATAAACCTATTGAATCATCCGAATTTGATAAGTTATCTCCAGCAGAATTACAAATGCTTGAATGGCAAATTTCTTCAGTAGATCAATTGGGAGAAAAACCAACAGCAAAATTCGAATATGCTGAATCTTCGCCGAATAACCTTTATGCATCAATATATAAAAAATTTGGTGTAGGCGATCAACGTTCTGTCTGTTTATTTTACTTGGAAGCGCGGAAGAGAGGACTCATTGCGGATTTTCCTGATGCCCCCTATTGACAAGTCATTTCACCGTTATTATTATAAAAGTAGATGGCTTTTACCGATACCACAAAACCGAACAATAATCCATACTACATACCTTGTGCGGTGAAGAGTTTGATTATGATTTTATTATCTCCCATATATATCGGCGTCGTTATTTCTGCTCGGTTTCGTAAGCTCGTTCTAGGGAGTCTGTAGTCTGATAGAATTTAAGCATGGTCATTCTACTTATTTTTGCCTTTCTCTCAGGCCTGGTGACTATATTTGCTCCGTGTATTTGGCCGTTACTCCCAATAATTCTTTCCTCATCAACTACTGGTGAAAAAAATAAACCGCTGGGAATCACTCTTGGTATCTTAGTCAGTTTTACACTCGCTACCTTAACGCTTTCATATATTGTCAAAATTATTCCCTTCGATCCCAATGTTTTACGGTTGTTTGCCGTTGTTGTGATTGGTTTTCTTGGCTTAACACTTCTTATTCCTAAACTGTCGCAGATTCTTGAAGGTTACGTGAGTCGTTTGAGTAGTAAATTCACGCCCAAGACTAAAAAAGATGGATTCCTGGGAGGATTTGTTACAGGTTTTGCACTGGGAATTGTTTGGTCGCCTTGTGCAGGGCCCATTCTTGCAACTATCGCTACTTTGGCCGCTACGCGCAGTGTAAATGCGCAAATAATCTTGGTGACAGTTGTATATGTAATTGGTATTGGCATACCGCTTTTTATTTTCGCTCTCTTGGGCAGTAAATTTTTTAATGAAAGTAAATTATTATCAAAATACACCGGTCGAGTACAACAGGTATTCGGGGCGGTTATGGTACTCATGGCGCTGGCGATTTTCACCAATTACGATAAAGTCCTTCAGGTGAAACTCCTCAATATGTTTCCTTCGTACTCAAGCTTTTTGCTTAAACTTGAAGATAATCCAACGGTAAAAAATCAACTGGATGCCATCAAAGGCAATAACAGTCAAAAAGTTGATATGCCATTTCCGCAAGCGTCGCTTCTCAAAGATTACGGTCCGGCGCCAGATTTCACTGGAATTTCTCATTGGTTAAATTCTGAGCCTTTGACAATACAAAGCTTGCGGGGGAAAGTGGTGCTGGTAGATTTTTGGACATATACCTGTATCAACTGTATTCGCACCCTGCCGTATGTCACCAGTTGGTATGAAAAATATAAAGACATGGGATTTGTCGTCGTCGGTGTTCATACTCCGGAGTTTGAATTTGAGAAAAACACTGCTAACGTAGCCAACGCTATTAAACAATACAAAATTCACTACCCAGTTGCTCAAGACAACGATTATGGTACTTGGCAAGCATATGATAATCATTATTGGCCGGCGAAATATCTGATTGATGCCAAAGGTAACCTGCGCTATATCCATTTTGGTGAGGGAGAATACGAAAATACCGAAAAAGCTATCCAGGATCTGATCAAAGAAGCAGGTAAATCTGTTAACACTGCTGTAACAGATGAAACTCAACCACAATTTCGCAACAACCAAACACCCGAAACCTATGTAGGCGCGGCACGAATGGATCGCTTTGCTTCGGTTGAAGGGACGCACACTGGTCAATTCACATATTCTCTTCCTGATGTAGTTCCTCAACAGTATTTTGGCTTTGCTGGTACGTGGGATGTTGAACAAGAATTTGCTAGTCCCGTTGCCAACTCAGTTCTTGAATTTAATTTTATCGCCAATAAAGTATTTTTAGTCATTACTCCAAAAAGTCCGACAGACAAAATCAAAGTATCGCTGGATGGTCAAGTGATTTCTGCAACTCAAGCCGGCGCAGATGTCAAAGACGGGTATGTAATTCTTGACAATGCACGTTTGTATAATCTGGTTAACATAGGTAATGATAATAAAAGTCATCTTCTTAAGCTCGAATTCCAAACTCCTGGTACAAAAATTTTTGCATTCACCTTTGGTTAAAATATCAGTCTTCATCTGATACAATAAGAGGTACTTATGGAAATTATTCCCAAACATGTAGCTATTATTCCAGACGGCAATCGCCGCTGGGCAAAACAAAAAGGTTTACCTACATTCGAAGGCCACAGGCGAGGGTATAATGCAGCCACCAAAATAGCCAAAAAATCCCGTCAAATGGGAATAACTATTTTGACTTTGTGGGCTTTTTCAACAGAAAACTGGAATAGATCCAAAGAAGAAGTGAAGTATCTCATGGGTTTATTTGAAAGTCTTATAAAAGATAATTTGAAAATAGCACTTGAAGATAAGGTAAGACTTATTCACATTGGTCGTAAAGATAGAATCTCAGAAAAACTAAAAAAACAAATAGAAGACGCAGAGGAAAAAACCAAGCATTTTGATAAAAACTACCTTTGTATTGGTCTTGATTATGGCGGCCACGACGAAATGCTTCGTGCGATTGAAAAAATACACCATGAAGGTAAATCTACGGTAACTGATGAAGAACTTTATCAATATTTAGACACGAAAGATCTTCCGCATCCTAAAGTTGATCTTATCATTCGCACCAGCGGTGAAATGAGAACCTCAGGTTATTTGATTTGGCAGGCTGCATACGCTGAATATATTTTTGTCGATAAACATTTTCCGGATTTTACTCCAGAATTATTCGAAGAATGTATTAATGAATATGGGAGAAGACAAAGAAGATTCGGTCATTGAGCTATAACTATTTTTTTTCTCCGCAAAAACGTAAAGTAAATTACTGCGATATAGCTTGTCATGATTGCTAGCATTAATAGGCTGAAGTTTTGCTGCAACCCAAACAAATTTTTTATCATATGGCCGGGAAATGTAGTTGCTGCGGGTAAGAATGTTAAATGAATAGGTAAAATGTTAGCTACTTGAAAGTTGTAATAAACTTCTGTTAATGTTCCGATACCATTCATCACAAATGCGGCTCCTAAAAGTACAATCATATACTCGGTAATTTTGAAGACTCGGCCTACCGGGAATTTTATGTAAGTAACGAATGTAAGCGCACCCAAAGCAGCTGATGTAGCGAATCCTGCCAGAAGGCCAATCGCATTCTCGATAAATACCGAAAATAGAGAAGTGGTCGCTGTAAAAAGCGCAATTTCAAAACCTTCCCTGATAATAAAAAAAACAATTGTCGCAAAAAGTGAAATATCAAAAATATTTTTTTGTAATTTTTCGTGGGCTCCAATGATCATTTTCGATCGCTTTTAGACAAAAAAGTTGTGTAACGAAAATATTACATAAGCAATGAAAAACCCCGAGAAAACCATAAGATAACCTTCGATCAGATCGGCATTTTTCTCAGTAAAAATCATCGATGCTTTATTACCCAGAGAAAAAACAGCCAAAGGCAAAATGAAAGAGATTAATATACCGAGTAAACTCGCTCCAATGATTTCTTTTTCCCGATGCAACGATAATTTTTTTGAAATGCCCAAAAAAACTCCAATAATGAGAAAAACTTCCAGGAATTCGCGTAGCGAGATGATGTACGTAGACAGCATAGACCTCAATTATACCGCCAGCATCTTTCTTATTGCAAATGAATTCAGGGTTATAGTAGTATAAAGATAGGAATGGAACAGTCTGCGTTTCAAGGTAAGCGGATCCTTATTATAGGAGGTATACTCCTAGTTATTGTATTGGCCGTCATAACAACCATTCTCTCAAATAAAGGTGTTACGCAGAAATTAACCACCCCTTCGACGCCTTCAGCGCAAGTTACTCCTGCAACTGGCGACTCGCTTGCTTTCCAACCCGCAACAGGAGCTAAATATAGCGGGCTCGGAGATGTGAATTTTTTACCAAGCAAGGTTAATAATATTACGCTCGATAAAGAAGCTTTATTTCAGCAAGCCAAAAAAGAATACCCCAACGCATCTGAGCAGGAGTTAATTTCCACCATGAATGAAGCTATTTTATCGTGGTTGGCTATGAATAATTATTACGCTAATTTTGAGCCCAAACAAGTATCGACGATGTACAAGGTTGACGGAACTTTGAATAATTTCAGTGACGTTGAGAAAGATTATCGTCAACAACTGACAGATTATGTCACTCGTGAAATCAAATTGGGCGGTTTTTATATTAAAGTGCGTTTTGCCGGTGTCAAAGATGATAATCTCCAAAAATTAGGCAAAAAAGAGTCTGAACTTGAACCTTTGGCCAAAAGCATTATCGATCATTATAGTAGTGAAGCAGAGAAATTCCGCGACAAAGAGCGTATAGTCGAATTTCTCAATGCCGACGATCAAGTAATGCTTATGAATAATGGTGAAAAATCTCAGGTATTTACAGACAGGAAATTGTTTCCTCCACTTGTCTCCGATCCAAGTTATTACACCTGGGCGCAGCGATTGCTGGTTGGACAATTTTCGGATATGATTACGTTAAAAGATTTTAATGCCGAAACAGGCTCTCAACAAAATTATGCATATGCTAAATTTTATTTATCAAAAAAAGAAGGCAATCGGTTGCCGGTAAATATTGTTACCGATCAATTTATAACGAACGCAACAATTCAATAATATGGACGAAACAACCAATCTTTTCAAAAATAAAAAATTTCTCATGCTCGTTGGTGCATTGATACTTATTGCCTTGCTCTTATTTTTAGTGACCGTTTTGGGTAGAGGCGGTGGAGGGTCGGGTCAGTTGCCTGGTCAAAAAACAGAAAAAGGCGGCGGCTTATTTGGATTCCTAAATCGATCTTCTGCTACTGCCACTCCTGGAGTCGCTCAGCTTTCTTCAAATGACGTTTCCAGAAAAGTACTTGATTGGCTACAAAAACAGAAGAACCAAAGTGGAGTATATTTCGGTCAAGTAGTGTGTAATGGCAGCCAATGTCAGCAACCAGTCGAAAGCAATCAATCTGGAGTTGAGCCAATGTGGAGTCGTTACATAAACTACAAGAAAAATCATCAAGCAAGCGATCTGCAGATTTTGACGTCTGATATCAATGTCTACTCTGATCGGAAAATTGTTGCCCGATTACAAAACAGATTTTGGGATTGTAAGTTGATGTATGAAATGTGGAAAGACTCGATGTTTACTGAAGATCAAAAAAATAAGATTAAATCTATTTGTTACGACAATCAACCATTCCCGCCACCTGATAATGCGCCGGATACTGCCAGTGTCGATTTCTCAAAAATTACACAAGGACAAACTATCTCAAGCGACCTTAACGTTACCTCAGATAATCTGACTGATTTTGCAGTTATGGCCTCTGATTTTGCTACTCGATATATGTGGGATAATAATCAAGGCAACCTCAAAGTGGCACAGGAATATTTCAAGTATGCAGTCGTTGCGTACACTAAGTTAACTGCTCCAGATACCGCAACGCCTCTTCTTGGTATTGCTGCGTTTGATATTTATAAAGCCAGTAATGATAAACAATATCTAGATTTTGCCAATTATATTTTCGATAAAGTTGCGGCCCAGCAGTGCGACTCAATAGAGGAGTGCACGTACATGATTTCATTCGCCAAATTTCTCAATGCGTTATCACCTCAACAAAAATATAATGATTACATGACTTCGTCCAAAGACATTCTGATGTCGCAAGGATTTGACTACTCTGGATATGGCGCATATAAAAACGGGTTTGGCGCCTTCCATGCATTTGGCCAAGGAAATCAAGTAATATATCCAGTGCAGTTAAATGCATTAATTTCTGGTTTACTAGTCGACTAATGACAAATTTAATTAAACGATTTACAATTTATGCATTACTGTTTCTGACAGTAGTTTTTGTAAAGACTGCAGTGGTGCAGGCGTATCCAATTAGCTGTCAAGATGCATTTCCAGATGAACTGACGCAGTGTAGAGATTCTGCACAAGGAGGAACCTGTAGCTTACGTTGTTGGCATGATGTCAACCTCAATCATGATTACTATAGCTGTGACCCTCACTGTCCGGCCGACCATCCTCGAGCTACTGGTCATGACACAACAGCCCCTCCTGGCTACCACGATATGATTGCCGCATCGTGTTCATTCTGTGGTAATTATGTGAACTGTTGGGCTCCAATTCCAGCTACACCAACACGTGCTCCGACAAATACACCGGTACCGCCCCCTCCAACTATTACCAATAACCCAACTCCTTTTCCAACAATTCCCAACTGCGGCTATTGTTTTGGGCCACAAGATTGTCTAGCTCGACAAGGGTGCGGTAATTCCTGCGATGAATCAACGCATACTTGTTATAACAGTCCTCCTACCGCGACCCCAGGGGGATATTGCGGACAACCCTGTCAATCATCAAATAACTGCGTACAGGTACCCAATGGTTGTACTGCTTGTATAAATGGAACTTGTCAAACTCCTCCTGGACCGACCTCAACGCCTGTTCCTAATCCTGGACAGTGTATACCAGGCAGACAATGTAACTGTGACGGCCAAAATGGGCATGATCCTCCAGAACATTGCGGACAATGTGGAGGCGAATGGTGTGATGGCGGTGCCTGTCATTGTCCGGCGCCACCCCCTCCTCCACCACCACGACCACGAACACCGACCCCGACTCGCACACCGACACCTACACCCGATGCACAACCCACTGCAGAGACGACCATTGGTCCTACACCAACAGTTAATCCAGCTGTTCCCACACCGACACTCGCAAAAGGACAACGCACATTATCTCAACGCTGGGTGTGTCTTGATGCTAAGCCGTGTTTGAATGGCGGTTGTTCTGGACAAGGATCGATTGATCATAGAGTGCAAATCAAATCCAAGGCCAACGACGCCAAGCCATTAACCGGCACCAACACCTATATTTTCGAATGTTTAAGGGTACCTGATCCAAATAGGCCTGGACGTACAATACAAAAATGTACAACTGGCAATCTATTTACAGATAGAGATACAGTCGGAGGCAATATTTTGCCCGATCTTCAGCATAATTATAGTTATAAGTACGAAGGAATTTTTAAGGCCGATGGAGTGACTCTAGCCGCCAACCCAGTGCCGTCATCACTTAATAACAACGGTGACATTGGTACGTATGAATGGGAGAGTTCTACTCGTGACCAGGTAAATCATATGTTCCTGGCGATGAACTGGTTTGACCCTAATGGCCCTCAAGCAGGCAATGATTTTACCCAAAAACAGGGTACTCTTAAATTCAATGAACAAAGTAAAAAATGCGTCATGATCCGTTGGGATCCGCGAGGAATCGTCTTTGACAGTAAATCTTTGAAGCCGATTGCTGGCGCCGAAGTGACTTTGCTTAAAAAGTTAGATAATGGTAAATTCACTCCAATTACCGACGACGATGTCTTGGGTGGAGGATTGCAAAACCCATACATCACAGGCGACGACGGGTTATTCAGTTTCTACGTACCAGATGGAACATATAAACTTGTCGTGAGGAAAAATAACTATGAATATCCTGCGCAGGTAGTCTCAAGTAAAAATTTTGGCGAGTACACAGATATTTACTACGGCCAAGAATTTACTCAAAAGGGGAAGATTCATGAGTACAGCATCCCGTTGGACCCAAATATTAAGGCGATGATTGTGGGTCGCATCACCAATCTCATCCAATCCGCAGTCAATACCTTCATTCATTAAATCGCAGTTAGTTGTTGCCGAAAGATACTCTCGTCGATGGAAAATGCATTATGATTGGCCTGGTCACAGAATTAATCTTCTTCAGGTGGGATTTTAAGAAGGTCTTCAAGCTCATCAATTGATTTACCCATGGTCTTGGCAATGTCATCAATTGATAATCCCTGAGCAAAAAGGATATGGAGTTGACGTTGTTCAGGGGGAATCCTCAATAACGCCTTTAAAAGGTATTGGTTGGCATTGGTTTGAGCTATCTCTTCTTCGGTTGGATCTCTAACGAGTTCTAACTTACGTTCCAATGGTGTAGGTCTTTGTAACCTTTCAGGTTCAAAAATTGCGTGCAGTAACTTTTCCTCAGGTGTTAAAAGGTTATCTTGATTGGGTCTGAGCGGTATCACATTTTTCGGAAGTTCTTCTTTACCCATACTATATTATATATCGAACTGGGTGGGTATTCTATCGACTTAAGGATTAGATGATAGTTCGATTCTGTCTGGGTTCACCTGTTATTTTTTATCAGTTTTTAAAGGGGTTGCATTAGGAGGTGTTTTCTCTTCGGGAATTTTGAGTTCTTCTTCCATGGTCATAGTTTTGGCAGCTTCTGCTTTTTTCGGCTCATCAACATCGACGAACTCTTTTTCATTTTCTGCTTTGACTTTTTCTGTGATTTCTTTCTCTTTAAATAATCTATTTTTGACTTCTTTGGCCGCTTCAAGCTTAGCTTTAAGATAGACGAGGAGTTCTTCACCTTTCAAATTATTGATAAGGAAAATTGGCAAGATATAACCTATTTCGTCCAGGCCTTGTTGTCGTAATTCTTCACTTGGAGAAAGCAATTTATTTAATGTATTGGTAATAGAGATAATATCGTTGTCGACCCAGGCTTGGCGCGTGCCAATATTTTCTGTAACTGGGACCTCACCTTGCTCATACTGTTGCGTCCACATACTCTTAACTTCTTCATAGTCTTCAATCGAAATTGACGGCGGGATAGTAATTGTTTTTTCAACATTCTTTTCGGATTCTGCGACTGCTGGTACTTGGGCATCGACGATTTGTTGTAATTGTTCGGGCTTGATATTTTCCTTGTCAGATACTTCCTTGGCAAGCTCTTTATCTGATTTCACGACGTCAGCCATGCGTTGGATGACTTTTATTACAGTATCTTTGTCTACGCCAGTTTCTTTGGCGATGGCATCTATAACTTGGGCAGGGGCAATCGCAGCCGACGCCTTTGCCGGAGCTGTAGTCGGTTTGGGTAACTCGATTTGCCGCTTGTAACTTGCGAGAATTTGTTGCACTTGCTGCAAGGTGATTTGTGTGTTCTGGGCAATGGTCGACAGAATTTTATTGCTGGCGTTGATTGTATTAAGCAGCGTTGAACTAACAGAAGTAACTTTATCCTGCGGCATATTGACTTTCACGGATACAACATGAGTTATGGGTTGCGCATATGGAGTAGTTTTAAGGATCTCTTCGCGTTTCTGGATTTTCTCAACAGCCGATGTGGAAGTAGCGGATAAAATTTGTTTGGCGACTTTATCATCGCGTATAGCACGGTTAAATAATTCAGTGCGCAGATTCATATACATCTGACGTTCGGTCGGAGTTTCGGCTTTAATCGGATTGGAAAGATACGAAAGATTTTTTTGGACGATTTCTCGAGTATCTTTTTGGGTTTCAAACTTGGCAACGTCAGTCAATTTAGTTGCCGATAAATTAAGCGTACGAGCAATGTCTTCGGTACGAGTTTTTTTGATATCTTCAACGGTTTCCAATTTCACTCTTACAGGAACTTCCACCTCTTTTGGCATTTGAATACTTGTTTTGAGAAATGTCGGCGCTGGTGAAGGAGAAGGAGTAGGTGATGGTCCGCCGCGAGTTTGATCATACATCGAAAGCAGAATATTTTTCATGGCATAAATACCATCACAACAATAATCTCTAAAAATTCGCAGTAGCCACCAAGGGAAAAATATGACTGCCCATAACATGATGAGCGTTATAACATACTCCATGAATGTGTCGACATTGTTGCCATTATTTAAAATACTGATTTGGTGCTGTACGCCTTGTTGTGCCGGGCCGCCGTAGATGAGATTGATTGCAGTCGGGTACACGTAGCCGCTAATATTATTGACTCGTGAAAAATCAAATAAGAAAGGTATGCCTTTTTCCCAAATTTTTGCCAGCGCTCCCAGAAATAATGCAAAAAGCGGGCCATAAAACAACCATTGAAAAAATACGCCGATCCAGATCCAGCCAACGTTGCGAATAAATCTGAAAGGAAACAGAATCGCCAAGAAAGGAGAAATAAATAACATGAACCACAGAAGAATTTTTCGTAATAGTAGCATGATACCCATGACGTAATAGGTGATGTTGGTGGCCTTGAGTACAAACATTTCGGAGCGGGCTGCTTCCTGAACTCGTACATTAAGATCTCGACAACCATAAAATACGCTGTAGCCGCTTTCACTTGTTCCTGCAGGTTGGCCATTCACATCGACGAAGTAGATCGTGAATAAATTTTTGCCTCCCAAATTTTCGATAAAAAAGCGCATGACTAGTTCTGACAACTGAATCATAAAAATTACCACAGCTGCCGAAAAAGTAATCCAAAGCAGTGCGCCAGCAATTTTCCCCAGCGATGGCCATAATTTAATATTGATTTGGAAATTAGATCGCTGGCCGATAATAAATCCGATACCCATAACAGCGACTGCAAGAATTAGGAAAAAGTACGATAAATTGCGTGTGATTTGCCAAACTTCTCTTAAAACAGAGTGATTGTCGATGGCATTTTTGTTTAATACCCAGTAAATGAATTGTCGTGCTCGCTCATCGGCTTTACCTTGGGCAGTTACCTCAGGGTCTTCGATCCAGTAATGTTTTGTCCGCGGGTCAGATTGGAAATCGGTAAATGACGTAGCGCAACTTTGAGGCGGTTGGAGTTGAGGATAAATATCTTTGAGATCGTTGCCTTTATTATCTTGTGGGCACGAGTTGGCGTCGCTATTACAAGGGATTGGTGTTAACTCTATTTTAATTTCCTCAAGCGCAGATACAGGAGAAGAGACAGCAAGATATATGAAGGCGAGTATGAAGAATGTGATTAGTTTTTTTATCATGCATGTTTTTTTCGTGCTCTGGGTTTGGAATCATAACGACTGCGGTTATACCAGAGATAAAGGCCAATCGAGCTAGCAAGTAAAATTGCACCTATTGCCGCTGATCGATTGCCGCTCACTACGCTGCCTGTTTTTGGAAGTTGCGTTGGGTTCACTGGGGGAATCGTAGCAATTGGAGTTGGGGTAATACTGGGCACAGTCAGTACACAGAGTTCAGTTGATCCTGGAGCAGTGGCAATAAGGGTAAATGTAACATAGGCAAATGTGCCAGTACCGTTAAAGCCTGCAGAATTTGTTCCTGTGAGTAAAAGTTGACCTGTGCCTTCTTGGCTTACTGAAAGAGCTGTGAGTGCGTCTCCTTGCGTGGCACTTTTATACTGAAGATACTGAGTGTCGTAGGTCATTCCTACAGATGAATTAGTGAATGTATTACCTTCTGTATCTAAATCAATAATAAATTGGACATCTTGGCCTCGTTCAAGAGGACCGCTAGGCGGAATAAGATCATAGGCAAGAGCAAAGGCGCTTTTGGGTATTATGAGGATGAGAAGTGCTATAACTACAGCAAATATCACACGAGAAAATCTCATATAAGTCCATATTAGTAGAAAATAATAGTCAAGGCAAATGTATTTGTGGCTTATAGTCCATCGAAAAATGAGCAGTAGTGGTATAACATACGACGCATGTTGACTCGTGTCTTATCTGCTGCAGTAACTGGGCTTGATGGAGTTCTCATCGAAGTCGAAGTAGATGTGGCTAATCGCGGATTTCCTACTTTTACGATAGTCGGATTACCAGATAAATCTATCGGTGAGGCTAAAGATAGAGTAAGAACAGCCATCATTAACGCAGGTTACGAGATGCCAGATTCACGCATAACTGTTAATCTGGCACCAGCTGATATTCCCAAGGTAGGTAGCAGTTTTGATTTGCCGATTGCCATAGGCATTCTTGCATCATGCGGATTGATTGATGAAGATTTTTTAGAGTCAAGTTTATTTGTCGGAGAGTTATCACTTGAGGGAGATATACGACCAGTACCTGGAATGATTTCCATTGCTCTACTTGCTCAACAAAAACAGGCGAAGCGTCTGTTTATTCCTCGAAAAAATAGTCGTGAAGCAGCTTTTTTAGATGGACTAATTATTTATCCTCTAGAAACATTATCCGGACTTATGTTGCATTTTAATAACGAAAAAATTATTGCACCTCAAAAAATAACTAGCATTGTTATGCAAGAGGAGAAAAACAAAATCGATATCGATTTTGCCGATATCGCTGGGCAATATTTTGCAAAGCGCGCTCTAGAAATTGCTGCGGCAGGTTTACACACGGTGCATCTTAAGGGCCCGCCAGGAGCAGGCAAAACCATGTTGTCGCGCGCGTTTCCTGCGCTATTACCGCCTTTATTGTTTGATGAGGTTATCGAAGTAACTCGGATTTATTCGGCGGTGGGACAGTTGAATGGGAGAAGTTTTGTTTTTGATAGGCCGTTTCGCGCACCTCACCATACGACGTCGCGAAACGGCCTCATAGGAGGCGGCTCGCCACCAACTCCCGGCGAAATCTCGCTTGCTCATCGGGGAGTTCTCTTCTTAGACGAAATTCCCGAATTCTCGCGAGCCGCGCTTGAGTCTCTTCGTCAACCACTTGAAGATGGTACTGTGACCATCTCTCGTACAACCGGTACTGTAACGTATCCCTGTCGTTTCTTACTCCTTGCAGCCTCCAATCCTTGTCCGTGTGGTTTTTTGGGCCATCCCACCAAACGTTGTCATTGTTTGCCTGGTGCGATTGCCAGTTACAAGAAAAAACTTTCCGGACCTTTGCTTGATAGAATCGATTTACACATTGATGTGTTGCCAGTTGAGGAAGAGAAATTGGTATCTGACGAAAAATCAGAGTCAAGTTTAGTTATCCGTGGGCGTGTTATAGAAGCGTGGGAAAGACAAAAGAATCGCTACAGAGATGCAGAAATTACGGTAAATAGCCAACTTACCAGCGGTCAGGTGAGAAATTTTTGTAAATTAGACATCGAAGCAGATCAATTGCTTGCTCAGGCGATTAACTCATATTCTTTGTCTGCTCGAGCATATTTTAAGATTATTAAAATTGCCCAAACGATAGCCGACCTCCAAATGCAGCCCACGATTCGTAAAATTCATATCGCCGAAGCGCTTACCTATCGATCAAGTGAAGAATAGCTCGTCCTTATCTGATATAATAAGAGTAATGAAGGCTCTATTTATGGTACTGGCTTTCTTGATAGTGTTTGTGCCGTCTACTTTTGCGCAAACAATTACCGATACGCCTCCTCCTGCGCCGACTCCTTGTGTAACAAATGGTCCATTAACTCCTCAACCATCCTGTGCAATTCAAGTGAATCAGCAAGACTTGGGATTTAGGATTCCGAGTTTGTCTGAAGTTTTGACATTTGCCATTCGCGCTTTTTTTATCATTGCTGGACTGGTTGCTCTGGTATTTCTTTTACTTGGAGCTTTGGCGTGGATTACCTCAGGCGGGGATAAAGAGAGTGTGTCTAAAGCTCAAAGTAAAATAACTTCTGCCATTATCGGAGTCATACTCATAGTGGTAGTTCTGGCAATTATCGTGACGCTTGAGCAAGTAGTTTTTGCAGGCAGATTATGTTTGGGTCTTTCATGCCCGATTACCATACCGAGTCTTCTGCAACCTCCTGGATCTGTGCCAGGATCTTCACAAGGCAGTTTAAACTCCATATCAGGTGAAACGAGCACCACAACAACGACCACTACCACTTCAACTTCTTCAGGACAGATTAACAACTACAACGTTGTTACAGTAACCCCGGGACAAGAAATAATTCCTCATACAGGTCATTGATAGATTGCTCTTGACAATATTTTGGAACTGCGCTAGGATAGAACCATATGCAATTTTTTAAGTCATTTTTTAATTTAAAATCTTTAACAATCTCGTTATTTTTTTTCGCCACATTTCTTTTTGTTGGAAATTCCAACCTGGCCTTCGCACAACCACTTGATGACTGTGTCTGTGTCAATAGTCGATGTACTGCAGCTGCACGGAATGGGCAAGCTTGTGTAAGTGTTGATACATCAACTCAAAATGGTATTGGATTTCAAATCCCGACTCTTTCTACTATCTTGACATTTGCCATTCGTGCATTCTTTATTATTGCTGGATTAGCTGCACTAGTATTTTTATTGCTTGGAGCTTTGGCTTGGGTTACATCTGGTGGAGACAAAGAAAATGTTTCCAAGGCCCAGAGCAAGATCACCAATGCTATTATTGGTGTTATTCTCGTTGCGGTTGTATTGGCTGTGATTGTAACTTTGGAACAAGTAGTTTTCGCAGGGAAAATATGCTTAGGCTTGTCTTGTCCAATCACTATACCTAGCTTGCTTAAGTAACCGGCATCTTCTTGACAATTCTTCGTAGCTCAACGTAAGATGTAATGTATGTTGCATTTCACTGTCTTTGCCCAAATTAGAGAAATGACCGAGGGTCCGGGAGGATGTATTGTTGATGGTGTACCAACCCTCAAATGTCTCGAAGTCGTCTTCGGTAACCTGATTTTTATGTCGGCTGCTTTTGTACTTTTAATTCTTTTTGTGATGTTTGTTATCGGCGGATTTAATTATCTGACTTCATTTGGCAATCCAGAAAGAGTTAAAAAAGCTCGAAATACTTTACAGTACGCCGTTATTGGATTGGTACTATATATATCTGCCTTCTTAATTTTAAAAATTATCGACGTTTTGTTTCTCGGGGGGCAAAACGAGATTTTCCGCTTCCAAATTCCTACGCAATAATTTAGTGAGTACCAGTCGGAGTCACAAAAATTACTTTCACGCCGTTTTCCTCAGGAATAGGTGAGATTTCGCCATTATTTTCTCCAAAATAAAAATAGGCGAATACGCCAAGAAGTATGAAGCCAGCCAGAAGGAAGAGGACTCCCAAAATTTTCATACATTAACTGTTTCTTTAATGAGATACTGAGGCCTTTTTTGGACTTCTTTATAAATTTTACCGATGTATTCGCCGATGATGCCGATGGTGATGAGTTGTACTCCGCCGATAAACATTATCCCGACAAATAGCCCAGTCCAACCGGTAACCCAATCTTGTGGGAAAAAAATCGGGTGAAATATACGACCTATAATAGCGTATATAATTCCCAAAAAACCTAAAGTAGCCGAAATAAATCCGATATATGATGCTAAACGTAATGGTTTTGTCGAAAAAGATATGACGCCGTCGAGTGCTAAGTTCATCATTTTTGCTAGAGTGTAATGCGTCACACCTGCATGGCGTTTCTCACGTTCAAACTCCACATAAGCCGACGGATAACCTCCCCAAGCGACAAGTCCTCGTAAAAAGCGGGAATGTTCGGGAAGTTTTTTTAAAAAATCCACAACTTCTTTATCAAGCAATCGAAAATCTCCCACCTCTTGTGGAATCGGGATATCTGATAAAAAATTTATGAGTTTATAAAAAAGCGATGCTGTAGATTTTTTAAAAAATCCTTCTGATTGACGGTTGAATCGTTTAGCGTAGACTATTTTGGCGCCTTCCTGCCATTTGGTAATCATATCGGGAATAATTTCTGGTGGGTCTTGGCAGTCGGCATCAATACTGATGACGCAATCGCCTTTGACATGGTTATATCCGGCAGTGAGCGCTGTTTGGTGGCCAAAATTTCTGTAAAAAGATATGAGTTTAATATGCTTGTGTTTTTTGGCGACTTCTTTGATCTGGGTGGTTGTTGTATCTGAAGAGCCGTCATCGACAAATATTATTTCGTGATTATATTTTTTGATAATTGGCAGTATACGTTTGAGAAGAGGATCGATATTTTTTTCTTCGTTATAAACCGGGATGATGATAGAAAGGAGGAAGTTGCTCATGAAATTATTATAATGGAGAACATGTTACGGAGCCAGGAGTTGAACCTGGTCTAGGAGATTATGAGCCTCCTGTGCAACCGTACACTACCCCGTAAATTGATAGAGAAAGTATACCTTAGTTAGCCTCAGAAGTCAAAAAAATAGGAGGCCTTGACGCCATGTTGATAAAGATAAACTTCATCAAATGTTGTCTTGGCCTCCGAGCTAGCTTAATGTGTGTTTGATCGTCTTCGGATCAGGATACCGCAACTGAGCGTGAGTAGGGCGAGTATCGCCATCACTGCTATAAATGCAGTATCATCGGAATTCCGACCTGTGGTGGGCATCCCTGTTGGGACTGAGGGCACTACTTTTGGAGTAGGCACCAAGGTTGCTACTGCAAGTTCCTGTGTAGGACTCGGCGGTGCAAACAATGTTGGTGTCGCAGTCGGGACAACTGGACTAGATGTACTAGTCGGCGGGACTGTATTGGTCGGTGGCACTGATGTGCTGGTTGGCACAATCGGTGTAATTGTTGGAGGAATAGATGTTTCAGTTGCAGGCGGCGGTGTGCGGCCTGTGATTGGAGTCCAGGTGAATGTTGGTGTATACGTGTAAGTCGGTGTATTGGTATACGTCGGCGTGTTTGTGAATGTTGGTGTATACGTGTTGGTTGCTGTACGCGTGGCTGTCCGAGTAAAAGTACTCGTGGGTGTATTCGTGTTCGTGGCAGTATACGTAGCTGTGGCCGTGTGCGTGAATGACGCAGTCGGTGTAGCTGTATACGTGCTAGTAGCCGTTTGAGTCGCTGTCGCCGTACTTGTGCGCGTTGCTGTACTGGTAAAAGTACGAGTTGACGTTGCTGTTGGCGTCCAGGTTGCTGTGACGGTATAACTCGGGGTACTAGTATTCGTTACTGTCGGTGTGCGGGTGAATGTTGACGTAAAAGTTGATGTCGGTGTACTGGTAAAGCTTGGGGTATTCGTGTTGGTGGCGGTAGGTGTTCTTGTTGGTGTCGCAGTTGACGTAAACGATGGTGTCGATGTATTCGTCCTAGTAAAAGTACTCGTGGGAGTGCTAGTCGGTGTTAACGTATTGGTGTACGTTGCCGTTGGCGTCCTGGTAGGTGTGTTCGTGTTCGTCTGAGTTGATGTAATCGTATACGTGGCTGTGGCCGTTCGGGTATTGGTTGGTGTGTTAGTTCTGGTCGTTGTACTTGTTGTTGTATACGTGCTCGTCGGTGTCGAAGTCGCCGTTCTGGTCCTAGTCGCAGTTTGCGATGGAACACAAGTGTTGGTTGGCGTCCTCGTAGCCGTCGGAATACAGGTATTGGTGGGTGTGATTGTTCGTGTGGCAGTTCTTGTTCTGGTCGCAGTCCGCGTATTGGTCGGCGTGTGTGAATAGATCGTGGTTGGTGTGTTGGTAACAGTACAGACAGGCGTCGGTGTATGCGTATTCGTGGGAACAGTTGTACATGTCAAAGTTGCAGTCGGCGTGTGTGTATTAGTCGAAACGTTGGTTGCGGTTCGTGTACTTGTTGGTGTCTGTGTAGACGTACTTGTATGCGCCGGAGTGGGAGTACCGCATGGGCCGTGGGACAAATTAAATCGCCCATCCCAATTTTGGTAAATCACTGCCGTTGCATCGACAAACTGGTTGTCCAAGTGCGAGTGCGTCACGTAATGTGCCACATCGCGGGTGCGAAATGCCAAAGGTACGCTTTGGTACCCATTGTCCCATTGGACTACGATGTGATCAGGCGCCGAACAGACTGCATCAATCTGATTGATGATCCAGTGCCATTCGTTCTCATCACAACTCCAGTCCGAGTTGTCAACAGAAATCTGCTGATTTATTGGACCGCAAACATCTCCTGTAGGTGTACTTGTGGGTGGCAACATAACTGGCGGTTTTGCTTTTTTGTGAGATGAAGACGCCTCAGCTGTATTTGTGCTCAAAGCGATCAACATAACTCCGAAGAAAACCATCAGCGTGCTAAGTACCCAATTTCTCATCTAAACCTCCTATATATAGTGGCTATATCCTGACCCGTATGTCCGGATACACTCTAAAGAGATGAGCTCTTCAAGGTGTATCCCTCATTTTTAGCTGTTAAAAATGACCTACCGTGGGGTAGCGACTCGGATGAGATATAGTGTTAAGCTAGCTGTCAAAGTGCGGTGTTTTTCATACTAAACCAAGCTTGAGGTTGGTAGATTTACACCACAGAAAAAGCTCCAATTTGAGATGGATCTTAACCTATAGTATACAATAATTTGAGGCTAAAGTCAATTGGCGGAGAAGAAAATATCGCTCCATTGACGCCAAACTGGCGCACTCGTGGGGGTGGGTGTCGTAGGCACGGGTGTAGGCGAGGGAAGGAGGATGGCGACCTCGTTTTCACGGGTCAAATTGAGGTTATTTCGGATCGTTTTTTCAAGCTGGTAGGGGTCGTTATTTTTGATAATTTGGGTTTTGAGGGTGATATTGCGCTTCCTCTCACGCTCATATTCGGTCTTGTAGCCTTCGTAAAAGCTCACATTGCGCAAATAGTCGGCAATAGTCTTGGTCAAAGATGAAAATAAAAAAAGGATCAGCAGGAAAAACAAGCCTTTTTTGATGGCATTCATAGGATTAAACAGAATTGATAGCGGCCATGATACGCTCTGGAGAAGCTTTGGCTTTAAGCTCCTTCATGCAAATACCTATGATAGATTTCGGATTAGCTTCATATGCTTGTTGGTTGGCTTCCTTCAAGCGCTGGACCTCGGCTTTAAGCTCTTCGTCGGAGATCTCGGCTGGTAGGTAAACTTTAAGAATGGCAATTTGTTTATTGTTGCCTTCTATAAGATCGTTGCGGCCGCCTTTGGCAAAAGCTGCATTTGCTTCATTGAGCTCTTTTATTTGTTTACGTAAAATATCTATAACTTCTTCATCCGACAACTCAGATTTTTTTTCGATTTCGCGATTTTTGATGCGGGAAATAACAAATCGAAGCATCTCTAATTTCTCTTTATCTGATGACTTTAAAGCTTGAATTTGATCGGCTTGCAATTTCTGGAACAACATTCTATCATTATACTTTATGACAAGGAAAAGTACAGTTGACGCTCTCGAGGTCATCTCACGATTTCGTAACGGCATCCTCGATCATAAACCTTCAGCAGATCAAATGTATGACGAAGTCCGCATGATGAAGTTCAAGATACGACCTCTTCAAGGAGATATTTCGGTTATCAATCTGCACGACAATAGTTTTATAGAGATTCTTTGGAGTCTGGGTAAATTGGACGAATTTTATCATCTCAATGTCGAAAAAATTTCACAAACCGAGCAAGAGACTTTTTATAAACTTGTCGATGAGATGTATGATCGGTTTCAGGAACAATTAAATACACTCGATCTTAAACACGAACGATTCCCTCAATCGGCCTCGAGCTTCGAGATGGAAATCTACAAAGACGGTAAACAACGCCCCAACTGAATCCATCCCATAATTTTTATGAAAAAATTTCCGGTTATTTTTGATTTGGAGACAAAATATACCTTCCGTGATTTCGATGATCATAAAAAACTCCAGATTTCTGTTGCTGCAATTTACGATAGAAAAGACGATACAGCCAAAGTTTTTACAGAGCAAGAATTACCAAATTTATTTCGTTACCTAGAAGACGCTTCGTATATCATAGGCTACAACATTAATAGTTTTGATATGAAAGTTTTACAAGCATATTATCCGGGTAAAAGTGAGCAGTTGCCGACGTTTGATATTTTAGACGATATAAGAAATAAAATCGGCCGACGTCTCGCACTCAATGATGTAATTTCTGCAACGCTCGGTAAAAAAAAGACCGGTCATGGATTGATGGCTATTGATCTTTTTAAAGAAGGCAAAATTACCGAATTAAAACAGTACTGCAGTGATGATGTGTCTTTAACCAATGCTTTATTTCAATACGGTGTTGATAACGGTGAAATCAATTATCTTGATGTCAAAGGCAAACAGGCGATTCGGGTCAACTGGCGAAAATACCTTGAGGAATCATCCGCCAACGATACTGCGCTTACTTTACCTTTCTAAATTTAGGGTATTCGAATCTCCTTGCAAAAACTGTGTATCCCAATGATGTTGGAATACCGATAGAATACTCTTGTCTTAGCGACTCCAATTGATAATTTGCTTCACCATCGACTTCGTTAGGTACAACTGCAACATCATATTCCGCAGGATCATATACGAAATATGTGTCAGGATTGCGGCTCGGTTTAAACTTACAAATCATGTCAACTGTAATATGCTCATTGCCTAAATAAATTGCGCGACTGCCGTCGTCAAACTGTAAATTATTAGCAGGGTTTTCTACTCCTGGATACGAAATGATAGCTCGGCCACCTTTTTGCATTTGTGTAATAGCCTGTTCTCTCTGGTAATTGAAATATTCCATGGGACTAATAAGAAATTAATAATGAGGGTTGAGGGAGATATTAGAAGTGGGGAGAGTAGTTGTTTAAGACATCAACGCGTGGATTCATGTTACATGTATTATAAAATGCTGACAAAGAGTCTGTCAACGCCTTTTCAAACAGCCTCGGATTTGGTAAGATATAGGTTGTTTTCCCCTGTAGCTCAACGGTAGAGCAGGAAGCTGTTAACTTCAAGGTTCGTGGTTCGAATCCACGCGGGGGAGCCCTGTATCTCTTCAAAAAAAATAGTCTCAATAATTTTATATTCCGAAATGGAAACTAGAGTTTGATAGAATTTTCTTATGGGTAAAACCATTAAACAATTACTCAATGATATTTCTATTGAAAAATTAGCCATACCATCTAACATTAAGTATGGAACAAAAATTTTTGCGAGAAAGGGTATTGAGATTATCTCTAATACAGATGATAAAGTTGAAGCTTGGGTAGGTGGACTCTCAGGAGATTCAAAAAGCGGTGGAGGTGTACGTCGACATGTCTGGTTTTATTCAAAGCACTCACATTTCTCTTGGCATTGTAGTGGTAACCCTAAAGATCATGACATTTTTTGTAAACATTGCGTAGCTCTAGCATGTAGTATGATTAAGCAATAAAGCAGTTCGGTGGTCATAACATTAAATGAATACTACAATATTCGATTCTGTGTCAGACTTCCACACTGTTTTTATGCATGGTTTGGATGAAATGCTTCAAAGCGAAAATCTCGATGCGGCAACCTTCAATTTAGTTTTCGGAAATGCTATCCTGCATCATAAAGAACGTGATATGATAGCCAGATTAGAGCAGGCAAAAATCAAACTTGGGTATAAGATTGACCAGGAGAAAACCGATGATAACTCAATCATATTTTTTCAACTGAAGGATATGAAACTGGATTGGCAGAATTGGACCATGATAGAGGATAGAAAAATCAATTCATGGAACATCCAGTTGAATAAATTCAGAATCTTAAAACCGAAAGGGTTTGGCACAAAAAAAGTTACGGATCTGTTTCAAAAATTCGATGAAAACGATTTTAACTTTAACAAAGTTAAACAGCCGACAATATGGGAGGGTGCTTATTTCGATAGGCAAGTATCTTTGTACTATAATGAGTTTCCTTATAAAGATCTTCAGGCAATATTGGTTTTGGATCCGAAACTCAATAAAGAACAATTTTTGACAAAAGTAGACAATCTATATATGTGGAGTATATGTGAGCGATTAAAGAATCTATACAATATCAGTATCGGTTATAATTCGCTAGGGGCTTTTGCATCGGTCAATCATCTGCATTTCCACTTGATGATCGGTATTGAGGAACTCACTGTTGTACAAAGTAAGTGGAGTCATAACGGCGGAAGTGATGAATATCCGGCGAGAGTGTACATTTTTGAAGACGTAGATAAATCATGGAATTTAATTGAGACATTACATTCGAAAAATATTGCCTATAACATTCTTTATACGCCTGGGAAAATATATGTTTTCCCTAGAAAATTCCAGGATACATATGTGACTCCTTCATGGTCAACCGGCTTTGGTTGGTATGAATTTTCTGGCAATTTTATCATCTACGAAGACGAGGAAGTGAATGCTCTCACAGATGAAATAATTCGTAAATCTCTAAAAGATGCTTCTGTTGAATTGGCATATACAACAAATACGGCAAAATTTATCAGAGCAGCCTCTCTTGCAGACATTAAAGACGGTATCCCTCTTTGCGCTGAGATTGAGGGTCAGAAAATTGCAATTTATAAAGTCAATGATAAATATTATGCTACATCCAATATTTGCACTCATGCAGGAGGACCGCTCTGTGAAGGCGAGCTATTAAGTAATATCATCACCTGTCCTTGGCATGGTTCGAAGTTCGATGTGACAACTGGCCAGGTAATGCATCCGCCGGCTATAAGTCCTGTAAAAACTTTCAAGACGCGGGTCAATGGTGATGCTATTGAGGTTGAGATGGAGTAAGTTCGAACTTGAACTAGTCAGGAGAATCGAATATTAAAGGTTTCAAAGGTAGTTTGTATATTTTGTAGATTAAATTCAAACTCTATTTCTCGGTTCCTAAATATGTCTACCAGGCGGAGCAAGATATCCCTACAAGTTTATCCGAACTTGCAATGAAGCTGAAGAGGGATTAATATTAGTCTACATGGTTTTAATTATTCTTCTTTTAGTCTTTGGCATACTTGCCGCTTTGTTTGCAGTACAAAATACCACACACGTAGATGTCACATTGTTGGGTTATACACTCAGTCAAATTCCTCTTTATTTAATTATGTTAGGATCATTATTAGTGGGAATTCTTGTTTCGTCAATATTTAATTTATCTAACATTATTTCTTCTTCACTACAAATGCATGGTAAGGATGCAAAGATAAAAAAGTCAAACAGCACTGTAACCAACCTGCATAGTCGTATTCATCAACTTGAATTGGAAAATGCCAAACTAAAAGGCAGAAGTGAAGGAAAAGAAGTAGTAGCTAAAGACGAAACTTCTGAACACGTCAACTAGGGGGAACTAAATAAATCTCTTTATCTACTTACTTTAATTTACTATTATTACTGTATGGCTACAATAAATCCCTGGATTAACTTTAACGGTAATGCTGAAGAGGCTTTTACTTTTTATAAATCGGTATTTGGTGGAGAGTTCTCGAAAGTGGTACGTTTCAAAGACATTGCCAGCGCTGAATTCCAAGTGGCAGAAAAAGAAGAAAATAAAATAATGCATATTGCTTTACCTATTGGTATCAATACTATGTTGATTGCCAATGATGTTCCGGAGGTTATGGGACGAGTAAATGAGCATGAAAATAGAAGCAAGATTTTAGTAAGTACGGAAAGTAAAG
>CAYLXX010000004.1:45399-46648 GCA_964387955.1 uncultured Gammaproteobacteria bacterium | reverse complement strand
AATTCCAACCAATAACTTCCATCCCATGTACCAAAGGACTCTCCCAACGCTAAACATGTTCCGTGACTCGGCTCACACTGCGGCACCGGCGGCGTTTGACAATATCCACATTGGGTTCCTACTGTGCCAGTACATTCTGATCCTAAATCGCAGCTTTGATGAAAATAACCAGAGGGAATGGGATTACAGGCAGGATGATTTGCGTCAGGCGAGCATGTTGAACCATAACAAGGGCAGGCATTTGTACCCCCCATGCAACAACTTTGAGAGTAGGTATAACAAGGCTGGTTCTGATTAGGACTACCGACCGGACAAACACCTTCAAATTCCTGAATTCCAAAGTTCCAATTACAAGAAACTGTAATAGGAGCATGACAATTGTTTAAATGATCAGCACTACACGTATATCCTGTTCCGCAATCAACATAGGCATAACTATTTTTTGGTAAGAACAGTAGAAGAAAAAAAATTGATAAGGAAAAAAACAAACTTAATATAGATTTTCTTGAAAATAATTGTTTCATATTATCTTGTTATTTGAATCGCAGTAACTATTACTTCTTTTGTAACTGTATTAATATTTAGAGATATTAAGGCAAAATCACTCTTATCAATTTCAGACATACTAATGTCTTTCCCACCACCTGTTCTATACACTACATGAGGTTTCAGGCTTTTGGAAACAAAAGGAGTCTCTTCTAGAAATTGACCATTATCTTTTAATATTTTTATTAGATACCCATCTTTCTTCGGACTTTCTACCATTTCCGAAATTCTTCCAGTAACTGTATAAAGCGCAGTTTGTTTACCTGGATTTTTAATTGGTGCGTCAAATGGACTACCTGCACTAAGAGGTGTAAGCTTGGTAACGGAAAAGGGCTTGGGAGCTGAGGGAGTTATTGTTTCTTTTTTTCCAATAGGTAAAATCTCTGGTTTAAAAAAAGTAATGCCCAAGATGATATTTATCCCAACAATTAGAAGAAGTACAATGAGTATAATACCCAACCGGGAATTCATACCATTTATTGTAGCAGAAATACAGTATTGTCAAGGGTGAGCAAGCTGTTTTAGAATAATTCCTTTAAGGATTAAGAAGAATATCAGTATTATCTACCAAAATGGTCCAACCTGGTGTTTTAAATTGAAAGTCTCTATCTTCTTGAATACTTTTAGAAGCCATGACAATTGTCCCAAGGATTAACGTATTTTTTACAGAACCCGGATCGATTTTTTTATATTCCTTACTTGG
>CAYLXX010000004.1:38887-45299 GCA_964387955.1 uncultured Gammaproteobacteria bacterium | reverse complement strand
GCATCTTTATGGCTAGAAAAAGTCCAGTTTGTGCCCTGATCTATATTTCTATCTTTGGTAATATCAAACTCAACTTTATTATTTACCCCGTGTTTTTTGTCGTACTCAAACTTACCCAACTGTGAGAGAAGCACATCGTAAGGAGCAGCATTCTCTGGATGATACTCGAAGACTGCGCGCTCGAAATATTGCACCTTATATGGCTTACCATCAAGATCAGACACTTCGGTAAATTCTTCTGAGATGGGATATCCTTGCTGAGCTAAACCGCCATGAGTTTTCCAGTAATCAAGAAATTTTCCCCCTACTCGATGATTGGTTTCCTTAAAAAGTTCTGAACCCGGTGTAGTATTGGGATTTTGATTGGGGGCACCTGCGGGATATTTCTCCTTATATCTAAATTGTCCCAGAAGTGAGAGCTCGACATCATTTGGTGCCTGATTCTCGGGGTGAAGCTCGAAGACCGCACGCTCAAAATATTGCATGGTGTATGGCTTATTATTGGTATCTGATACCTCAGACATTGGCTCAGATATCGGGAATCCTTGCTGAGATAATCCGCCGTGCTGATCCCAATAATCGAGAAATTGACCCTGTACGGTATGATTTGTCTCGTTAAATGTTCGTGAAGGAAAGGCATCAAGTGCAGGTGTGGTATATGCCTTCACTTCTTGTCCTTGAGGAGGTGCTGATTGAGCATTGGCAGAATCAACTACAGCTGTCATGCCTCCAAGCAACATACCTGACGTCACAACACCTCGGACAACTTTACTTGTTTTTGGGTGACGGTCTACAAATGTAGGCTCAGGTTGACGATCTTCGACAGGCACGAGCTTACCTGGTGGTGCAAATCGGTCAAAAGGAGTAGCGTTGGGTGTAGCTTCTGTAGGAGAAAGTTCTTGGTCAAATGCCATCGGCGGTCTTGGGGATTTCGGCTCAACCGGAGGCTGCATAGCAACATCATTGAAGTTAAATTGATTTAAAAGAGAGGGTCGATTTTGAGGAGAAATGGCTTCTTTCATACCGCTTTTGCTTTCTAAAACTCCTAAAATATCCTTTAGTTGTTCTGCTTTGCCTTGATCCATACATTTACTATAACAAATTTTGTAAGATCAAGGTCATTTCTATACTTCTATCATAGCATATCACTATAAGTATTTCAATAGGTTAACCTATAAAAATGAATATTTCTACATATTAAGTATGTATGTTTATAAAATTCAAGGCTAAAAAAGTTGAGTTTTAACACAAGTGAATATATTATATTTTGATCAATATAACCTATAGGTTAATATAAAATAACGCTTTTCGGTGGGAGAAAGTAGACGGAAAAGGAGGTGGTTGCTCTAGTAAGTACCCATAATATACACTTTAATGATACATAGGAAATTGAGGAAAATATCTTCTAATCAGAAGGAGCACTACGCATGTGCTCGAGGATCAGGTTGCGGATGAATTTGGATTTGGTGACGCCTTGTTTATGACTCGCGTCTTCGATGTAATCTAGGAGCTTGGGGTTGATAAAAAAATTGAAGCGGCGATCACGGCGCTGACGAGCCTGATCAAGGCTATCTTTCAGGACTTTTTTGAGATTTTTTTCGTTGTAACTGCGTAAAATCAGCTTATCATCCTCAAGGCCGGCAAACATGAAGGGAAAGTGGTTTTTGTAGTAGTAGAGCATGATGACTGGTTTGGCAAACTGGAGCGCGCGCTCGATGAGAAAACCGATGCCCAGACTGGGGTCTGACACATCAAAAATGCAGATATCGGCTGTCTGAACGCTATGTAACTTTTTGTTCGCGTATTCTGTATAAGCTTTGTTATTTTTATTCACATTGCTCACAAGCTCGACGTAATTATATTTAACCACGTCATCATCAACATGAGTAAAACCAAGAGCGCGTATCTCGTTGAAGATTTTTTTATAGAAGGCGTTGTGCTGTGCTGTTCCACGGGGTGAGGCCGCGAAATAGACTTTCATTAGATTTCCTGAAAATATATCAGATGAACTACGAAAAAGCAATCGATTTCCATTGATCCATGAAACCTTGTACTTCAGGGTTATCTAAAGGCAAGTAAACAATCATAGTGCCGCGCCTACTTGATTTATTCAGAATAAAGTCTGGGAAATATTTCTCGGTGAATTGTTTGCCTCTTTTACGATTCGTATAATAGACAACACCTTTTTTATTTTCCTGTACGAGATGCTGTAGTCCATCGGCCCATTCTCGCTTACCGATGCCCTTGTGTTGTATATCAGGATCTGTATAAAATGCGGTGAACCAACCCGCTTCTTGAGCATGCATATCAAGCCAGGCTTGCACAACTAAAGGATTATCTTTACCGGAACCTCTGCGCAATCTACCAATAGAGTCTTTAAGGTATGATTCTGGCTTCTCGCGAATTGCCAAAGAAGAGACAACTTTTCCAGAAGAAGTTTGACCGACAAGAATCGTATCTTTGCCATCGGGGTCTTCGAGTATATCGTCAAGTAGCTCACGATATTCATCCCAACTAGGAGGCTTGATAGCAGCATCGGCACTAGCGCCTTCCAGATCATCAAGGTATTCTTCGAGATGACATCTACCTATGTTGCGAAGAATCATTATAGAATCTTCCCGAACAGCCGGCCTGATCTCAATCGGCTGAGGCAATACAATTTCTCTTGGTGCTGTTTCTTGACTACTATACATATTGCATAAGTATAAAAAATTTTGTTGCGTTATTATACAAAGATCGCGATAGAGTTATGTAAGAATTAAAATTATTGGGTGCGTTCGAAATAAGCTTTGAGGATGTCGCGTGCGATTGGCCCTGCGACATCCGATCCTTGACCGCCCTCTTCGACTAAGACGGTCAACACAATTTCGGGTTCGCTGGTGGTGGGATCTGCGGGCGCATACACAGTAATCCAGGCGTGAGGTGCTTTTGATTCGCCGTGAGACTCGGCGGTACCGGTTTTGCAGGCCACTTGAATTTTTTCTTCTTTGCCGCCGCGATTGACTTTGAAATCAAAAAGCGGATAACCGGTACCGCCTGTAGAACAGGCTTCTGTCATACCTTTACGTACCAGATCAAGATACTCCTGAGAAACAGGTACTTTTTCACAATGGGCAGTCGCATAATCTTGTAAGTCAGTTGGCAAGTTGCCTGTTTGATCAATTTTCAGGAGTCTCGGCTGACAAAAATACCCGCCGTTAGCAAACGGCATAGTTGATAACGCAACTTGCAGTGGCGTTGCAAGTAAGTACCCTTGACCAATGGAGAGATTGTATGTATCTCCGGTATACCATTGCTCTTTCAGCACATCTGCTTTCCAGAAAGGAGAAGGCACAGTCCCCTCTGCCTCGGCCAGACCAATGCCGTTGGTATGACCGTAACCAAAGATAGTCGCCCATTTTTTTATGCGCTCTGGTCGCAGTGCTTCACCAGTTTTATAAAAAAATATGTCGTTTGAGCGGCGAATGCCTTTCACGATATCAAGCATGCCTTCTTTTTTACCGTATTCGATAAAATACCAGTTACCAAATTTAGTTGGACCGGCTTGAATTTCGCCAGTATCTTCAATTTGTGTTTTAGGAGTAATGGCTTTTTCTTGCAAAGCACCAGCTGCAATCGTGATTTTGAAAGTTGAACCAGGCGGATATGTGCCTTCGGTGGCGCGATTGAATAGTGGCTTATTTTCATCTTTAAAATACGACTCGATAGTTTTGACATCACTATCTTCAAAAACCTGTGGATCAAATGAAGGAGAAGAAGCAAGTATCAATACCTCGCCTGTTTGAGGACGCATTCCCACGACCACTGCTTTTTTATCTTTTATCAGATCATAAGCTTTTTTTTGGAGCTCGGCATCGACTGCCAGTTTGACTGTAATACCGTCTTTAGGAGGGATCACAGTCAGCGTTTTAACTAACTTACCGGCGGCATCAACTTCGATCAGTTTTTTACCATAATCACCCCGGAGAGTGCATTCAAATAATTTTTCGGCGCCTTTTTTGCCGACTTTAAAACCGCTTTTTAATTTATTGATACATACGTCGTGATCAAGATCATTTTTATCACCGATTTGCCGATAGCCGATAAGATGCGCAAAAATCTCTGGATCTGAATAACTTCTTCGTGAAGGCAAGCGCTCACCTTTGGCATTTAAATCGGCATCAAAATTTTGAGCAAGGACAACGCCTTTGCGGTCGGTGATTGTCCCCCGTTTTGGCTCAATAACAATTTCACGTATTCTGTTTTCTTCGGCTAACGATCGATAATGTGTTCCTTTAACAATGGTCAGTTGAAACAATCTCAAAATCATCACAATAAAACATATCCCAACAATGGTGAGAAAAAGAAAAAGCGGCGCGCCTGAGGGATTTTTGGAGTCTGGAGAAAAATCCATCCCACCAGACGAACCACGGCGGATATACGGCAGTTTGTTCATGCATCTATAATGGTAGCAGATTTTAAGCTCATATGAAACGTCCCATTGCTCTATCTTAGGTGAGTAATAAAATCGTTTTGTCCTTTAATCTACCCCAATCCAATGGTAGAATACGGGACAAATGGGAAAACAAACAGAGGTGAAAGTTACTCTGCCACCTCAAATCAAAAAACTTCTTGAAGAAAAAGCTAGCAGCTACGGCATGACGCAAGCTGCCTTCGTAAGGCATCTTATTTTTCAAGCAGTCGCAGACATGCCAAACGCTAAAAGAAATATTACTCGCGAAGAAGTACAAGAACTCATGGATAAATGGATGCAGAGAAAGTTAAGTAATTTATTCTATCAACCCTTTTTCTTCTTCGGAGGCGATGACTTGGAAGCCCACATGTGATTGGCCGGCGAAAAACAGACCCTCTCCTACGCCTGCAGCAAGTAAGAAATGTTTTTCGCCGCCTGTGAGATAAAATGTTTCAGTGATTTTATCAACGGCAGAGGAAGATTGTTTTAAGATAATCTGCAAACTAGAGTTGGTGATGATAGCTCTCCCCTCATCGGTTGCTAAAAAGTCTTCAACGTCCTGAGTGATTGTTGTTAATCCAAGTAAATATTTGCGCGCTCGTTTAGCAAAACTATGCAAGTATGAACCCGAGTCTTTATTTTTTATTAGGTACCAAGCCTCATCCACTACAAGTACACGTTTTTTCTTTTCTCGACGGATACGATTCCAGATGTAATCAAGCACAATATACATAGCCACAGGTCGAAGATTTTCCTCCAAGTCGCGAATCCCAAACACAGTAAATTGATTTTTAATATCAAAACTTGATTGTTGATTAAAAATTCCACCAGCTGATCCTTTGACGTATTTTTCCAGTCGGTCCGCCAATTCTTTTGCCTCAGGAGTTTCCATACCGATTAAAATTTTGTAGACATCTTCAAGCAGAGGCGGCTCAGTCTTGAAAGTTTGCGGGTCCTGAGTAATGCCTTTTTCTCGATAGGTTAATACAAGTGCACGATCAAGCAACGCATCTTGGGAAGGAGTAAGTTCCCCCATCATGACACGCATCAAACTATGAAGATCGAGAATTTTATTGGATAACTCATCTGGTTCGGGGTTCACAGTTGTCAACTCAAATGGATTCATTTTGTAAGCCGAATTGGCATGGAACTCGACAAATTCCCCACCCATTGATTCGCACAGTTTTTTATATTCATTCTCCGGATCAATAATTATCACATCAACGCCCATCATGAGTTGCCTGGCTGTTTCGAGCTTCACAAGAAAACTTTTACCACCGCCTGATTTTCCAAGAATAACTGAATTAGCGTTTTCAAGCATAAAACGATCAAAAATGATTAAGCTCCCATCATGCTGATTGATGCCGTACATAATACCTTCGTTACGGGTTAAGGATGCTGTAGAAAATGGAAACGTCATAGCCAGTGAAGTAGTGTCCATATTGCGCCAGACTTGGAGTTTATCGTAAAACATAGGCAGTGTCGATTTAAACCCCTCCTCCATCTGGAGAGTGGCTTGTTTGGCGACAATAAGAAGCGATGATAACGTCGCGTCAATTTCTTTGGAAATTTGATTTAACTCTTGCAAAGAATCGGCAGGAATGGTGATATACAACCCAAACTGAAAAAAACGTTCGGCCCCCTTGGCTAATTCTGCCTGCAAGGATAATGCGTCATCGAGCGCCACTTGCACTGTCGGATCGACCACTTTACCCGCTTTAATATCGGTTTCAATCGTCGCCTCCATCTCTGCAATTTTGCGTTTCAATTCATCAAGCACTGCTTTAGCTTCAGTTGGGTAAATAAACATCGACACATACAGCGGATGATCAAATGTAATCAAGTTGTAAAGCCAGTTAGCGTTCACATAACGTGGATAGCCGACAACATAAAGCGTGCGATAGATTTTATCGTCTATTTTTATACTATTAAAATCCACTTCGACAAAAGACGGCGCAA
>CAYLXX010000004.1:0-38787 GCA_964387955.1 uncultured Gammaproteobacteria bacterium | reverse complement strand
ATTTTATCGTCTATTTTTATACTATTAAAATCCACTTCGACAAAAGACGGCGCAATAATATCGTTTATACCAACTGCACCTTTGGTCATAAGATTGGAGACTCCTTGCACACCTGGCGGGAGAGGTTTGTTGGCGTAGCTATTGGTTTTTTTCTTGCCGAGACCTAACATAATTATCCTGTGGTTAATACTACATCGGTATAACTTTCAACTGGGGCGAGTTGACGGCCCGTACCTGACGGATTGTAAAGATTATAAAATAAATCAACTATTTCTTGCTTCTGTAAAACAGTTGCGCGCAGGCCCACTTTGGCAAGGAGTCGTAGGAGATGATCGCGCTTGGGGTAGAGGGCCGTTTTCGCCCGGGTAATAACGTATTCTTTTTTGAGGCCTTGTGCGTTGACGCCAGAGACACCCAACTCAAGGGGCGAAAACGGCACCAACATAAAAAATCGTTTTTCAAGCACTGTATTTTTTTTGACGATTGTCTTGATGAATTCTTGATAACTTATGAGTCTTTTTTTTATTAAATCATTGCGATTGGTCCTAATTTTGCTATTTAAATATTCTATGTATGAAGAAATATCCATTTTTTTTGACAAAATAAGAATTTGTGCAGGAAAAGACAGCGAATTTAATAAATTGCCATACGCATACACCATCGACGCTTGTTCCTCTTGAGACAATAACCAGAAATTAACTGCGCCGATTTCGATAACAATTGCCGCAGAATTATCTTTCATCAATAAAATATCATCCCGAACATCTTCGATTTCTATGAAATGCTGTGTTGAAGATTTTACTGGTGACGTAACATTCTTTTTTGCCATATCAAATCATTTCTTTGGAGTAAAATTCATAAGACGGTTGCTGTGCACCGCTTATAGTTACTTTCATTCTATCAAAAATATAACCTCCATTTGGATCCTTCATTTCCACTTCATAATCTCCGGGTGACAAAGGGTTAAATGTCGCAAAAATCCCATGAGGATTAGTCTTCAAAAGTCGGATTGGTTTGCCAGTGGCATCTTTTATGTAAACAAGAATTCCAGGAAGCGGTATCTGTCGCTTATTTTTTATGACTCCCGTCATCGCAGGATGAGTCGGCACACTATGAATTACTTGAGGCTGTTGTAATGTCGGCGTTTGCTGAGCTCTATAGACAACTGATGGCACTGGTGCGGGCGCAGTTTTTTGATCTCGATTAACCGGCGCTATATCAGGTGTACGCAAAAGTGTTTGAATCTGTTGTTTTTTTTGAGTACCACGTTCTTCAATGTGTTTAGTTGGGCTCTTAGTTTTTTGCAGATAAGCAGAGAGCTTTTCTTGTGTTTCGATATGCGCTAAGACTTTATGTGGATCAGATGTAAAATATAATTCTTTTAAAAAATTTAGGCCCGAATTTTGCTTATGATATAAATACTGGGTCGGTGAAGTAACACGCTTAATAAAATTTCGTATCCATACTTCCATTGGTCGATCGTTTATCGGAACAAAAGCAAATGCCAATCCTGCTGCCGCTATCAAACCCCCACAAACAATATTTAAAATCGGTACGGGTACCAATTTCCAAACTATAAAAGCTGTAGGAATAAATACCACAAGATAGAGAAACTGCTTAAGGGTCATAAACCCGATCAGTTTGAATTCAAAAGTGGTGATTTGACGAGGGATAGGATGCTGCTCCATACTATTTCAGTGTAGCATAAATGGAGTTGGAAGCAGAAGTTATCGGTAAAGAATAGGCTTCTCTTTTTGAGGAAGAACAAGACTCATCTTGCGATCTGCGGCGTTCACTCGTTCAACAAAGGCTTTGATTTTACTACCGACTTCGAGATTTTCTTCGCCTGTTAGTTTACTAACATGGATTAAGCCTTCAACACCTGGCTCAAGGCGGACAAAATAACCATAACGCTCTTTACGAACAACTTCGCCTTCAACTTCTTTATCTTTAGGATACCGCTCTTCGATCTTAGACCAAGGATCTTTAGTTAAGCGCTTCAAGGAGAGATTAAGTTTAAGGTCGGCTTCATTTTTCTCGACAACTTGGACTTTGATTGTCTCACCAGAACGTACATATGAGGAGGCGTCACTGACTTTTTCCCAAGAAATCTCTGAAATATGCACCAGGCCTTCGACTCCATCAATTTCACAGAAAATACCAAATTCAGAGACACCAAGCACCTTGGCTTCGTACTCTTCACCTACTTTAATTTTGTCAAACTTGGCCTTCAAATCTTTTTGGGAGATTTTCATAACGGCGGCTTTTTGGGAAACTACGAGACGATTTTTGGCTTGATCAACCTCAAGTACTTTGACTTTAATCTTCTGATTTTCGAGTTTCTCGGGATGATTCATATACTCGCCAACCAGCTGAATTTTGGGGATAACTCCACGGATACCCATAAAGTCGATAAAAACTCCACCCTTACCATATTCACCGCACATGACCTCGATCTCTTCTTCTTTATCTTTTTTCTCCTTAACTATTTCCCATTTACCTCGATCAAAGAACTTGCGCATCGAAACCACAGGGAAGCCGTCTTTGGACTCTTCGGATATGATTTTGACTCGTACCGCATCGCCTTGTTTAAGATATGGAAGATAAGTAGAAATCTCTTTCCCCTCTTTTTCTCCGAGGACTGCCAACGCTTTCGCACCGATATTAAACATGATGCCTTTTTTGGAGATAGTGACAATATTGGCCGAAACTTCCTCACCCTTGCGTACTGATGCTGGCGAAGTTTTTTGGAGTAAAGCCTCCATTGGATGAATAGCAGATTGAGTAGATTTACTTGGCATTAAAAGGTGTTTCCTCCTCCACGCACATGCGTGTGAATATATACTATATCAGATGGCTTCTCTAATTTCAAGCTTTTAAAGAGTATTCAGTTGATCTTTGACTTGCTTATTAAGATCAATTACCAGCTTCAAGGAGTCTGATTCGCCTTGAGGCATTTGTTTAAGAAGAGTCTCGAGAAGCTCACGATGTTTAAGATTGCTTTGTTTGAGGGTGTTAGTAGTCTCTGTAGAATATTCACCGCCCTGCTTTTTCATTTGGGTGAGCAGGGCTGGAATTTTGAGGGCATATTTTTCGCCTTTGGAAAAAGCAGTGATCGCCAGTTCATTTTTGCCTTTTTTGGCTAGTAACATGGCCATAGCCGCCCGTTTATCGGAGAGCAACAGGTAATGTTTGGCTTTTTCGTTGTTGTCTCGTATCGCCAGTTCGGCAATTTTATCTCTGGCAGCTTTCAGAAAATAGAGCGGATGATCTGGCAAAATGCCCGGATACGGCAATGTATACACCACTCCCTGGTCGTTGGCGTCGGTGATCTGTGAGCTTGTAGTTGGACTTAAGATGTAAAAAAACGGCAGGGTAAGGAACAGAAGAAATAATATAAAAAAGGTGGTCAAAAATACTCGTTTCATGAGTGGTAATTATACTAACTTTGGGGCGAAAAAACAATCCCGCTCATGTTTTGTGGCGAGCGGGATTGCAAGCTATATGTTTATTTTATAATACGTTTAAGACTTTTACCAGCCGTGAAGCCGGGAGTTTTGGTTGAGGGAATTTGAATCTCAGCACCTGTCTGAGGATTGCGACCCTTGCGTGATGCACGTTTTCGTACCATAAATGTACCAAAACCTGTCACGACTACTTTTTCGCCGCGCTTTAACGCATCTGTAATTGATCCAAAGACTGCGCCGACTGCATCTTTGGCTGCTTTACTGGTTAAACCGGCCTTTTTGGTTACTTGAGCGACTAGATCTGCTTTTGTCATAGATATTCGTTCACCCCGTTTCTATAAAATTTATAAAAACCTTAAGGCAATCCATAGTTTAAGAATAGAGAGTTTTGGGCCTTGTGTCAATCTATATTTAGAATATCTTATTATAACAATCTATATCAAATTCGGGGCCTTGTGATAATACGTATGTAATTGAATTTTTATATTATAAAATGTATAATCATCTTATTATGAGTCTTCATGAACAAACTACTTTATCACACGAATCTTACTCTTACGAACCGTTCGCCAAACTTATAAAAAGAATCGATAGTGAATTTTTATCTGCCGCTCGTCCAAGCAAGGACATCGCTGTATTAGCTACCGGACCAGGTAATGATATTAGTTTGTTATATGGGCTGGGAAAGTTTTTGCCAGAAGCAAATGTAGTTGGAGTTGATATTGATGCAGCTGCTTTGACCATAGCAGATCGTCGCATGCAGAATGAAGGAATCCTTGAAGCAGGACATAAAGTTACATTCATTCATGGAAGCGCTGAGTCTGTACCGGAGATACCAGATGCAAGTCAAAACTTAGTTGTAGGTCTTAACTTTATACATCTGACTGATGCCGAAAAAGTTATTCAGGAAGCTGCACGCATACTCAAGCCAGGCGGAACTTTCATGATGAACACAGCGTATGAAAAAAATGGGGCCTATCCACCAGGATCAGATAGAATGTGGGGTATGGTCGTAATACTAGCTCGAATGGATTTGAAACGGAATCATGGAATATCTTCATTTGAAGAACCTGTTGATTTACTCAAATACTCGGCAGAAGACTTCGTGACAATGGCAATCGATGCCGGTATGTCCACGATGACCAATCACCACATATATGAACTAAACCAATCAGAACTCGAAGCTATTGCCGGCTATGAAGGATTTGCCGAAGGAGCCATGCCCGGAATACCTGTTCAAATTTCCGCACCTGCTCTTGTAAAAGGTGTCGAGCCCATGCTTAAAAGATTTGGTAAAGAATCGGCTCCTCGCGGTTGGTTCTCGATGATCGCGCACAAGGATGCTGCTTAAATCTTCGTTGTTGCTTCGGCTCTTGTCTCACGGATAATCGTGATTTTAATCTGGCCGGGGAAAACCTCGAATTTTTTCTCAAGATCTTCTTTGATTTTTTCGGCCAAAACTGTTGCGTCATCATCTGATATCTCAGATGGCTGGACAATTACTCTCAGTTCGCGACCTGCCTGCAGTGCATATACCTCTTTAACTCCTTTACGAGTCTTGGCGATTTCTTCGATGGTCTTAATGCGTTTTAAGTACTCCTGAAGATCTTCATGACGTGCACCTGGACGACCGCCGGAAACTGCATCGGAGATGTAAACAATGATCGATTCAATCGATGTAAATGGCGTATCTTCGTGATGCTGTGCAACCGTATCGATGACTTTCTGGGGAAAACGATGTTTTTTAAGAAGATCGACACCTAGCTCAACATGCGATCCCTCTTTTTCAGTCACAATTTTACCAATATCATGCATCAAGCATCCAAGTTTAACTATATTAACATCGGCTTTTAACTCGTGAGCCAACCCAATACCGATACGAGTCTCTTCGAGTGTGTGAAGAATCATATTTTGACCATATGAGTAACGGTATTTAAATCGGCCAAGCATCGTAGTTAACTCTTGCGGGAGATTAAACACGCCTACTTTATGGGCCAATTCTTCGCCTGCCTTAAAAATAATTTTCTCGATTTCTTCGCGGGTTTTATGAACGATTTCTTCTATGCGCTGTGGCTGGATACGGCCGTCTTTGATGAGTCTCTCAAGAGACAATCGTGCAACTTCTCGCCTCACTGCGTCAAAGGAAGAAAGTTTAATCACACCTTCTTCTTCAAGGTCAACATCAACTCCAGTGGCTAATTCAAATGAGCGAATATTGCGGCCGTCTTTACCAATAATTCGACCTTTATATTCTTCACTTGGAAGATTGACTACAGACAATGTGTATTCTGCAACATAATCTGTGGCGCCGTAGCGCATAGCATCAACCAACATATCCTTAGCCTTCTCATCAACAGTGGTTTTAATCTCCTCTTCGGCATCTTTAATACGCTTGGCTACATCTGCCTTAAGTTTATCTTCCCATCCTTGTAAAAGAAGGTTTTTGGCCTGTTCTTTGGTGAGAGTAGAGACTTTTTCTAGTTTAGAGAGAATAGTTTCGCGTTTTTCCTCAAGTTCCTTTTTAATATCGTCAATATTTTTTTTCTCTTGGTCTAACGTGGCTTTTTCATGGCTCAGTTGAGTTTGCTGATCTTCGATTTGTTGCTCACGGCGAGCGAGACGTTTCTCAAGATCAACCGTCTCCAGAGTAGCTTGGCGGGCTGCTTTTTCGGCTTCTTGCTTAATACGCAGGGCCTCTTCGTTGGCCTTGAGTATAATTTCTTTGGATCGCTGACTCACTTCAGCGGCGTCTTCTTCTTGTTTCTTCTGATTAGGGAAGATCCTATCTATAAATTTAGGCAGCATATGATAAAAATGGAGCTTGAAGAGAAGTCTATACTACGATCACATCATGATGTATCCCGGGATGCATGCTAGGCAAGATGATCTGAGGAGGCAACATATAAATGTGATTGTTGAACACGTAATAGCTTTTCTTCAAGCAAATTACTAATTGTCTCTATTTTACTCCCTTATATCGAAATCTTCAATTGGAAATTTATAGTAATACGCCGGAGCGTCACTCGTAATGAAAAAACTGACGAACAATCTCCTGAATAAATATCTACCCCATTATTTTAGCACCCTATTATCCAAGTCACTTAGAAAGTACATAAAAAGGGTATAAAAATGAGTGAGTTAAATAACAGATCTATAAAATCATCCCCAGTTGTTGTATACTCGTCGTTCCATGGAAAATCCCAAATCTCCGCATGGGGAAATAAAAAATGGTTTGAAAATTGCTACCAAAGCCATGGCTTGGGGATATCTCGGACTCATTACAAGTCTTCCGGTGGCTATTGGATTAAAGCTATTGAATGATAATACAGGGCGTAATTTTACCGATGAAGATTTGGTGAAATTTTCAATAAGCTTAAGTGGAGCCGCTGGTACTACAAAAGCAATACACACACTTTATCGCGGTTATTTTCCAGTTAATAAAAAAGTGTAAAACCTATTCTTCTATATTCTTGATTGTTTTTTTTATTACATCAAAATTGAACCCTCTTCGTGATAGATATGCGGCTGCTTTTTGGAAACGCTCGCGTTTATCCAGTCTGTCAAATCTACTCCACTTCTTTTTCAAAGCTTCAAGCGCCAATTTTTCCTCATTAATCGGAGACTCTGTAAAATATTCCTCAAGTAAGTCTTTGGAAATACCCAAACGCATCATTTCGGTACGTAATGCAAAAGTACTTTTTTGTTTTATAAGATTTCGTTGTTCAACGTACCACTCAACAAACTTTTGATCGTTAATCAATCCCTCCTCTTCAAGATCAGCGGTTGCAAGTGTGACAACTTCTTCTGGCCAGTGAAATCTTTCAGCTTTTTTATTGAGGTACCCAACGACTTCTTTTTTTGTACGAGGACGAAATTTAAGATAAAAATATGCTCTATTGAGAGCTCGCAGAACCAACTCCTTCAGCTCGTAATCTTCCATGCGTCATTTTTTCTTTTCTTTGGTAGCTTCGATAACTTCCTTGATGATTTTTTCGCGGAATTTATCATCAGTTGCCAACATTTCCTTCACTGCTTCTCTTCCTTGACCAAGCATTTTTTCACCGTACTTGATGAAAGATCCGCTCTTCGTGAAAATTCCTGCATTGATGGCAGACTCAACTAAACTTTCTTCTCTATCAATACCTTTGGCAGTAACAACATATTCTGCTTCGCGGAAAGGTGGAGCAACTTTGTTTTTAACCACTTTGACTCGATGACGAGAACCATACACTGCATTGGCGTTTTTGAGAGTCTCGATTTTACGCGCATCCATACGAATTGATGAATAAAACTTAAGCGCTAATCCACCAGTAGTTGTTTCTGGGTTACCAAACATGATACCGATTTTAAGTCGTAATTGATTGGTGAAAATTATAGTTGTTTTTGATTTAGAAACAATGCCTGTTAATTTACGCAATGCCTGTGACATAAGACGCGCCTGGAGACCCATTTGCGCCTCACCCATTTCGCCTTCGATCTCTGCGCGAGGAACAAGCGCGGCCACAGAATCAACAACTACCAAATCCACTCCGCCTGAACGAATCAATGCTTCGGCAATCTCAAGCGCCTGCTCGCCAGTATCTGGCTGAGAAATGAGCAAATCATCAAGATTCACACCGATTATACGTGCCCATTCAGGATTTAAGGCGTGTTCAGCATCGATGAACGCTGCAACGCCACCTGCTTTTTGGGCTTGGGCAATAATCGATAAACAAACTGTAGTTTTACCTGATGCTTCTGGACCATAAATTTCGATAATTCTTCCTCGAGGAACACCGCCAACTCCAAGCGCCAGATCAAGAGGCATGATGCCTGTTGGAATGATCTCAACAGGAACGTGCGGAGTCTCGCCGAAGCGCATAATTGATCCGCGACCAAACTGTTTCTGAATTTGCTCTAATGCAAGATTCACCGCTTGAAGTTTGGGGGATTGTTTATTTGAAGAAGTTGCCATAACGCTTAATAATATCAATTATAGCAAGATTTGCAATGGATTAAAAGCTACAATACGTAGATTATGCCTATGACAATGGCGGCCCACAAGATGATAGTCGTAATCAACGGGATATCAGTAGTAATAACTTGTTCTGGTCGCTCACCCGCTTCTTTCTCATATAGAAGTTGTGCATAACGCGCAATACCATAAACAACTAAAGGAATGGTTATCATCATGAGCTTGCGTGTCTCAAGTCCTGAGGAAATATCCGAAAAATGAGAAAAAAGCTGTGTGGAAATCGCATTTGCCTCGGGAGTGTATGTATACGTTGAGTACGCAATAATTGTCGCTGTGGCAAACGTGTATGTCAGAAAGTCTATGAAATGAGATTTGTATTTAGTCAAAGATTCTCGTGTATCGTGCCCATGAGCAATAAGCTCAGCCTGACGCTTCACCGCCGCCATAAACAGCGACACATAAAATATTGTAAGTAAAAGCCAGATAGGAATATGAAAACCTGAGGCAACTTCTCCGGCAAAGGTCCGCAGCATGAAAGAAAATGAAATGACAAAAATGTCTAGGACAGGCTGTTTTTTAAGATACAGAGAATAAAAGAAATGAAGAAGAATAAATGCCAAACAAATCAAAAATAAACTAATCGAAAAAAAGAGTGAAATAATCAGAGCAAATAGTGTGAGAAGAAAAACAACAAACGTGGCTTGGGCAATACTTATCTGTCCCGCTGCAACTGGTCTATTTTTTTTAATCGGGTGTTTAATATCGAAGGGATAATCGATGATGTCATTTAACAAATACGAAGCTGAAGAAAGAACACACAACACAAAAAACGCAAATAACGAAACAGCTATCAAGCTCGGATCAAATAATTTTCCGGAAAAAATTATTGCAGTAAAAACGACGAGATTTTTTATCCATTGATTGACACGAAGTGCGCGGAGCCAAACGATAATCCTATCTTTTCTCATCTGTTTGAATTATACTATAATTTCATCATGGTTAATCTTGACGATAGAAATGCAATTCTTCAAACTCAAGGTGATGATACTGTTCTCCATTCAGTCGACGCTCTACCTAATCAGTTAAAACAAGCTTTCACCGAATCTTTAGAAGTAAAATTTCCTGATGAGTATAAAAAAATTAAAAATGTGGTTGTGTGCGGTATGGGTGGATCACGATTCCCTTCACTAATCTTAAGAGACCTATTTAAAGAAGAAATTAAAGTGCCATATGTAGTAAATGACGACTATATTTTACCTGGATATATTGGCGCTGAAACATTGGTTATTCTTTCATCATACTCAGGTACAACTGAAGAAGTTATTCATGCAGGACAAGTTGCTCAAGAAAAAGGCGCCATGATCACAGGTATAACTAATGGCGGACAGGTGGCTGAATTTTTACAAAAAAACAATCTACCATTTTATACATTTGATGCCAAATTTAATCCGTCAAAACAGCCAAGAATCGGTTTTGGATATTTAGTTGGAGGGCATTTGGGACTACTTATTAATCTTGGATTAGTTGACGTCGCAAAAGAAATGATTGAACAATCTCTGGACTCACTTAGTGATCTTCTTCAATCATTTAAAGTAGAAAGTTCTATCACTGGCAACCCTGCGAAACAAATTGCGACCAAACTGTATCAAAAATATCCCTACTACATTGTCTCTGAGTTTTTAACAGGAGTTGGGAATGCGATCGGAAATCAAACCAACGAAACGGCCAAGGCGATTTCTTCGTACAGAGTCATTCCAGAACTTAATCATCATTTGATGGAAGGCTTAAAGTTTCCCGATAAACACAGAGAAATCGCCGCCTTTGTCTTTTTTTATTCCAACCTTTATTCGCCGCAGATCAGAAAACGCTTTACTATCACCAAAGACGTCGTAGAACAAAATAAAATCGAGACTATCTGGCACGAACTGCAAGGCAAAACCAAAATCGACCAAGCATTCGAACTTATGGGTATGGGAAGTTATATTTCCATGTACCTTGCAGTCTTGTATGAACAAAACCCAGCAGCTATTCCCTACGTTGATTACTTCAAGAAAAAATTGAAGGAAATGGAGTAATGAAAAAATTAAAAAAACTTCTTAAAATTCTCGGTCCAGGGTTTATTACTGGAGCTGCCGACGATGATCCCTCAGGTATAGCAACGTATGCACAGACTGGTGCTCAATTTGGCTACTCACAACTGTGGACAGCTCTTTTTTCTTTTCCCTTCATGACTGCTGTGCAGGAAATGTGTGGACGGATCGGACTCGTCACTGGAAGAGGCTTAGCAGGCGTCATGCGCGCGCACTACCCTAAACCACTACTTTATATCGCAGTATTGCTTCTATTCCTTGCCAATACCATCAATGTTGGAGCTGATCTCGGTGCAATGGCTGCTTCAGGACAATTATTGATCGCAGGCATACCTTTTGCAGTATGGCTCATCGGTATCACTGTCATTACTCTTCTTCTTGAAGTTTTTGTTTCGTATCCAATCTATGCCAAATTTTTAAAATATCTAACGCTTTCTCTATTTGCCTACATCATAGTCGCATTTGTTGTCAATCAGGATTGGCTGGAAATTATTAAATCGACTTTGATTCCTACCTTTTCTCTTGATAAAGCGTATATTTTCAATGTGGTGGCTATTTTGGGTACTACAATATCTCCGTATCTTTTTTTCTGGCAAGCAGACGAGGAAGTTGAAGAAGAAATCGAAAAAGGAGAACTAAAAGTATTAGGCAGAGGAAAACCTCATATTGCCCGCAAAGATATAAAAGAATTAAGACTCGATACAGTAATCGGTATGTTTTTCTCCAATCTGGTGATGTTTTTTATTATAGTAACCACAGCCTCAACTTTACATGTACACAACATCAACAACATCCAAACTGCCCAACAGGCAGCCGAAGCTTTAAGGCCATTTGCAGGCCAGTTTGCTTATCTCTTGTTTGCTCTTGGAATCATAGGTACTGGACTGTTAGCTGTACCGGTACTGGCAGGATCTGCTTCGTATGCAATTGCGGAAAGTTTAAAATGGCACGCAGGTTTAAGTAAGAAATTTAATCAAGCACATGGATTTTACATCGTGATTGCCCTCTCAACCATCCTTGGCATACTTATCAATTTCACCCCTATCCAACCGTTTCAGATGCTTTACTACACCGCCATCTTCAACGGTATCTGTGCTCCACTACTTCTGGTATTTATTATCTTAATCGCCAATAACAAAAAAATTATGGGTAAATATGTCAATCAACCAATCCATAATATAGGGGCTGTGATTATAACTGGAGTTATGATTTTTGCAGCAATCGCGCTACTTCTCTCCCTAGTTTAACTGCGTAGTTTGTTCCCCTGTCGTTTGGGTACGTCATGTCAAGGTTGGCTATATAAAAATTTTTCGCTGGAGTAATGAATTGCGGCTTATTTGCTACAAAATCTTTGTCAAAAACTGGCTGGGCAAACGGCGCTTTGAAAATAAACTGTTTCGTCTTTTTTATATCAAAATCTGGGCTAATTTTTTTAATATGAGGGGTGATAAATTTCACAATCTCTTCCTCGTTCATTTGCCACAAAGGGTCGGTTTGATCAACATACCAGCCAACATAGGCTAAATGATTGTTACCGTAGTGCTCTTTATCCATGAAATTGGTGTGCTGGCCAACAAACATCAGAGGAATCTCAGGATCGCAGATATTGAGCCAGTAGGTTTTATCCAATAAAGGTTGTTTCGACTCGAGGATTAATACCACCGCATTAAGGTACTTAAGTTTTTTAAACTTTTCAAAATAACTTGCAGGAAAAATGTCACCCGAAATGCGAGCTAGAATCGGACTGGGAAGAGTGGAAATAACCGCATCAAAGCGATCGCGCATAAATTTACCCTTGTCATTTTTATACTCGACAAGGTAACTCTCCCCTCTCTTCCCTATCATCTGCACCTCGTACCCCTTCTTAATTGCCACCTTCATATCTTTATTGACCTTCTCCATGTGTTCAACAAACGTTTGGAAGCCTCCTTTGATATACCCCAAAGATTTTGTACGAACTTTGATGCGTGCCCAGATAAAAGAAGCTAAGATATTTCCCGCATATTTACCGAACTTTTTCCGTAAAAGATTGCCAAAAATCATTTCCCAGGCTCGTTTCCCCATGGTCATAGTGAAAAATTGTTCACAAGTCATTTTCTCGTAAAGAGGCAGAAACGGCGAAAATTTTAAAAAGGCAAGTACGCTGGCCGCTCTTAGCTTGGTCAACATGGGCAGAAGGGGGAACTTAAGGAAATCTTGCGGTGTATCTACGGGAAATATGCGGTAATTATCATCTACTTTGTAGAGAGAGGCTGTCTCAGGGGAGCGAAAGAAAATATCTGGGAAGCCGCTGTCGCTCGCAAGGCCAAGAATTTCTTTATCTGAGGCGAAAAGGTGGTGATACGCTCGCTCCAGCGGCCACTCCCAACCAGGCTCTTTGAATCCTACAGCCAGGCCGCCGAGTACTTTCTCGCGCTCAAAAAGAGTCACGTCGTGGCCTGCTTTACGCAAGTAAAAGGCGGCCGAAAGACCAGCAAACCCTCCTCCTAATATGGCGACTTTCATAGATCAATTATATCAAGCGGATAACTTCCAATCTTTTTAATATATTTACCGCAGAATTAACGCACTTTCTCCGCATTATCAATGAATTCAGTAGGAGTTCGCGTCTCCACCAGATACAGGCTGTTGCGGACTGAAGTTACCGCAACATTCGAAGCCGCCTGTACAGGCATTATTAGGCTCACAAGCACCACCCAAGCGACCACAATTACCATTTCTTGACCCATCACACGTTGCACCTGGATTGAAACAATGATTTGGATCAGAAGGACATTGCCCAGGTGGAGGTGGCGGTGGAGGAGTATCGTCAGTCACAGCAATATCTCCTGATCCATTGCACGTTATGCTATTTGATCGCGCTCTTCGATCGTTATTCCAAATTGGATCATGAACATGTCTATAAACTACCTCGGCATGGTAACTTTGACCTGAGACACATGCACCAAATAGTGAATTCGCTGTTACTGTATGACCTGTATCGAGGATTTGAGTGCCGTCTAAACTCGTCGTGGAAAAATGACTATTTGCACCATCAAACCATTCCACCCGGTACGTTCGGATACCATCCGACACATTCTGGTTTAAGACTGTGACGGCTAGCCGATCATCTCTGAGTGTTATTGTGCTAGCAGCTCCTGAACAGAATACGCTCCCAGTCGCAAATACATTTTGCTGATTATTGCCGTAGTTAAATGTGCCACTTACAGTACCATTTGTCCCCGGAGTACATCTGCCGTATATTTGTGTCCTCTGAGAAGTAACAGTTGTGGAAGCAGAGAGGCATCCAAGCGGATCACAGATCTGAGTAATCGTCACACTTCCTCTTATCCCGCTGTACTGGATTGGAACGGTAATAGTATTGGTACTTTTAGGTGGTACAGGCGACGTGTGTAAATCTGGCGATGAAATATTCATACTTTCATTGGCCCGGGTATACGAAGAAGAAGTTTGTTTCAGACTCAAAAAACTTATCCCAAAAACGCTAGCAACAAAGGCAACTATTCCAAAAAGGGCAAAAACATTCTTCCAGTCTACTTTAGTCGACTTGCTAATATTCATAAGGATGCTGATTATATTTTCAAGTGGTCGAAGAGTTTTTTACCTTTAAAATAGTCAGTTACAATTGTTTCGATAAAAAGAAAGGCCGGAATTGCCAATAGCACTCCCAGAACTCCACCCACCACTCGCGAGCCAATGATTAACGCCACCAAAGTCACAATCGGATTCAGACCAACAGCGTTACGCATGACAATCGGCACAATGAGATTATTTTCCAGCTGTTGGACAACTATCGCTAAAATAACTGCCGCAAATCCCTGGATGTACGATTGGGAAAACCCGATAAGTACTGCAGGCACCGCCGCCAAAATTGGACCAATATTTGGTACGACTTCCAGAAGTCCTGCTAAAACCGCAAGAGGTAATGCATATTTAAGTCCAATGAGGTTAAACCCTATAAAAGACAAGCACCCCACCACTGTCATAAGCTGTAATTCTCCCCAGAACCACGAAGACATACGCCGTTCAGCCATTTTGATCGTCTCACTCATGCGATGAGCTTTTTCTTCTGCGACAAATTTCATCAAAAATCTCCGAATAATATTTTCCTCAAGTAAGAAATAAAAACTGAAAAATAGCGTTGAGATCACAAATACAAGATTTGAGAACAAGCCTGTGGCTATCTTAAAAATCTGCGAGGTGACATTAGGTACATACTGCGTCATCGAACCAAGATTAAGGTAGGAATACAAAGCTGGATTGACGTTGCGTAATATCGCAGGCAAACTAATTATCAAGTTCGTGGTTTCCGAAACAATGGGTGGAATAATAAGCGAGATTAAAAATGCAAAAAAGAAAATAAATACAACAAATACGAGGATCGCAGCCAGGAGGCGGGGTACTTTTTTCTTGACAAGAGCATTCACTGGGGGACGAAGCGCACTCATAATGATAAAAGCAATAAAGAGTGAAAAAATAAGGTCTTTAATCACCCATAAGAAGTACAGTCCAAGTAAAAATAAGGTGGTAAGAAGGATTGTCTTGAAAGATATTTCAACCTTATGGTTGTTCATATCCTAATAATATCATACAGTATGCACAATTTGACTTTTCTGTGTCAAAATGAAAGAATGAATCTATGGAGGAGCCCAAAACTCAGGATTCGAGCGTGAATCTACCAAACAACCCTCAAGTAATTTTTTCCTGGAAAGCACCACTGCGCGCCTATAAACGCAGGCCAAAAAATGTGCTGCGATTTTATCTTGCCTTAGCGCTTTTATTATCGATCATTGTCTTTTTTTTCGCGGATAGAATTTTAATCATTCCTATCTGGGCAATTTTGTTTTTATTTTATGTTTTGACTATCACTCCACCGCCTGAGGTAGAAAATAAAATTACTACGTTTGGCATCGAATCAGCCGGTGTAACTGCTCGTTGGGAACTGTTATCGGATTTTTATTTCACGAAACGTTTCGGCTTTGATATTCTGACGATCATTAGCCATCCGCCGTACTACTTGCATATCTATATGATTGTCCCCGAAGAAGCAATGAAAGAAAAAATCATACACATTCTAGCTGAACACTTAATTTACCAAGAAAAGCCGCAGCGCACGCTATCTGACAAGCTCATTGATTGGTTTGCCAAGCTTATGCCTGATGATGAAGAAGCGCCCGTAGCCTCTCACCAAATGCAGGAACCGGCATCTCTTTAACGCCAAATGTTCTTCCCCAAGTCACCACACCTTCATCTGAAGAAATTAAGTAACCTGCAGTTTCTTTAGCCAGCATGATTAGGTCCAAGTCGGCCACGCTGTCAAGAAAACCCGTTCGCGTGGCCTGCCTATATCGGTCGCGAAATGTTTTGACTACTGGTCCAACTTTCATCTGGAAATCTTTCTTATCCACCTGTCCTGTACCTGCCATAATTTGAGCTGCTTTCTGAATTTCTTCCTCAGCCACAGTCAACCCGCGATAACTTCTTGTGCGAATATCTTCGACCAGTTTATAAAAAATAGGCGCCGGTATATCGAGTTTATTGGCATCGGGAGTTTTGATCGTCACTTCAGCCAAAAATTCTTTAATAAATGGTTGTTCTTGATTATCAAAAAAACTCAAAAACTCATCAACTATTCGCGGAGGCATATAAAAAGTAGCCTCTTTTTTGAGCTTCTTAATCGCTTGAGTCACAGAGAAAACCACCTCATCGGTTTTATTGCCGAGGTTTAATCCCGCCTCCATATTAAAAAACAGATTGGTATCTAAAATGTAGCTATCCATGTTGCTATATCGCAATTATAACATTGTAATTCACCCCTGTATCGTATAGAATACCTATAATGAACAAAATTATCGCCCTGATTGCAGCAGTGCTCGTCCTCGGTGGAGGAATTTTTTTCTTAAGCACTCATCAAAGCAAAAAATCTTCTTCAAATAAACCCGCTCCCACAACTGCTCCAACTAAAAAGGCCGCCGAAACCAAAGCTCCAACTGCTTCCACAGAAGGTGCAATGACCAAAACATATACGCTTGATGATGTTGCCAAACACACTACAGCCGATGATTGTTGGCTTGCGATTGAAGGTAAGGTGTACGATGTCACCAAGTTTATTCCTCGCCATCCAGGCGGTAAAGCGATCTTGCAAGGTTGCGGTAAAGATGCCACAGCTATGTTCAACAGCCGACCCAACGACGGCACTTCTCACTCACAACGCGCCCGCGACAGGCTGCCAAACTATTATGTTGGAGACCTTAAGCAATAAATTATCTTATGAATCCAAAAGAAGGATTTCTGAATATCTTTCGTAAAGTTAGAGCGTCAGCACTCAATAAATACACTCCTATTGATGAAGAAACAGTTCAAGCAGCTCAAGATGCTTTACTTAATATATATACTCACTCTGAAACAACACTTGCTGATGCTGTGCGCCACGGACAAGAAATTGCCGATACGTATTCGCCATCGATTGAAAATGATCCTTTATTTAAGTATGCAGGGGAACGATTTCTATACCATAGCCGGAATAAACTCGAGAAAGATATCGATTCTATACTCGCTGATTCTCGAGATGAAGTATTAGCGCTTATGCCTGAAAGCAGAAGAAAAGGAATATATAAAGCCGCACTAACACAAGCTCAACATTATTGGAGAGAAAAACTCCAAGACCCTTCTACTACTGATGCGGAATTAGATTTCGGAGAAAAAAGATTGGTGAATATATCTCGTGAACTCGCTTCCTTTGAGAGAAAAGATGAAAAACCTAAAAGCCCTTAATTTTCATAAAATAACTTTTTAGTTTATTTGCATAAATTGCTTTCTCCTCCGAAGTGACCCATCTTTTCTGGGAGTGATTCTGATAGAGATTATCACCCGTATAGCGGGGGAAAACGTGGGCATGGAAATGCCAAACGTCTTGATTACCTTCCGGCTCATTATGTTGTCTCGTTGAGATTCCATCGCTTTTATATGTTTTTTTTATCGCAATCGCTATTTTTTTAACTGTTTTATAAATTTCTCCTATGACTTGGTCTGGAATATCGTAAATATTTTCGTAATGCTTATTTGAAATAACAATAACACTGCCAGGATTATTGACCCACCACTTCGGAGCAATAAATGCAGTTGTGTACTTATTTTTGTAGATAATATCTTTTTGTTGATTGTATCCGTAATCTTTACCATTGATTAAAGGACAAAATGGACAATCATATCCTTTAGGTTCATGATTAAACATGACCCCAATTGTATCAATAATATTTTCTGATTACACTTACCACCACGCCACCGGTAACTAAGCTTTCTTGGGGAAACATCGGTGGATATTTGGGATTAGCTGCACTTAAATACACTTTGCCATTGTTGCGATTGAAATACTTTAATGTCCACTGGTTATCGATATAAGCTGCAATCACATCTTTGTTGCGCGGCTCTCTTTTTCTATCGAGGATAACCAGATCACCTTCTCGAATGCCCTCATTGATCATACTGTCTCCAGAAACTCTGAGAAGAAACGTGAATCCAGGATTGCCGACCAGATACTGGTCCAAAGAAACTGATTCCTGCTGAAAATCATCTGCAACAGGAAAACCCGCCTTGATAACTCCAAGTAATGGAAGGCTAAAAAATTTATCATCCGGCTCAAGATGACGATCTTCCATCCGCACAACACCTTCTTCAATCCACTTATGCACTTTATAAGCCACAGCGTTGGGGGATGTATACCCCAACATGCGCGCCATCTCGCGATATGAAGGCATTCGTTTATGACGATAATAAAACTTTCTAACCTTATTGAGGGAGGTTTGTTCTTGTGGCTCTACTGGTTCCATAGTTTTATAAAAAATGTATAATTCACTGAACAACTGTACAATAACTCAGTATAGTAAACAATCGTTTACCTTGTCAAGGGGAAAACGAAATAGATTATAATGACGGTATGAAAGAATACTTCCTGCGAGTTTTTTCTTCAAAAAGGTTTCAAAAAATTACATTTTATCTGGGAATCGTGTTTGTAGGAATAAGTATATTCGCCGCCTTTAAGCCGGGTCCATTTGAAAAGTTTGGTTATTTTGGCGTTTTTGTTTTTAGTATCTTTGGGGCGGGGAGTGTGATCGTGGCGGCGCTTGCTCATCACTCAAATATTTTTCTTCTCACCCTCGCCGCCACCTTAGGTATCGGTATTCTTGACACCGTGCAATGGTTCGTTGGAAAAAGCGGCACAGCAGTTATTGAGCCTTCAAAGAAAATCAAACGCGTCGAAAAACTACTCCAGCGCTACGGCTGGCCGATACTCTTTGCATTAGCACTAATTCCTTGGCCGTACGACTTCGTCAGTTTACTGGCCGGTTATCTGGGATTTTCCTACCAAAAGTTCATTTTTCCCACCCTGACCGGTAACTATTTACGTGTCCTTCTCATCTCGCTTGTAATTTTATTTTTTCTTCCGAAATAATAATGTTACTCGTCTACATTTCTCTCACACGTCTTCCCAAACGCCTGACGAAATAAGCTCATATATAACTCACGTTTCTCCTGCGGCCAATTTTGCATACGTTGTCTCATAGAGTTAAAGTCTGCGATGTTAACAATTCCATCACGATTTTCATCCATGCGACAGACATTCATATATTCTTTTTGTTCATCTTCTGCAAAAACGGGAGAAGAAATCGTTAAGACAACTGATAATACAAGGCTAAGGAAAACAATATATTTGAACATATTTTTTAAAAAATTTTTAACACACCAATTTAAACGTATGTGTTTTTGATTATCAATGGACTATACGCTACTTTATGCAGCATTTGACGGTTCGTTTTGTTGCTTTTGTTCAACAATTTTCTGAAAAAATTAGATTACATCGATTGATACATTTCTATTACTGTTTGATGTATTGAATTCTTACGTATAGTGGCGTACATTGAGAATGGACACTAAATAGTTTAAGTAAAATGCACTGTCTTTTTTGTAAGTCGACTGATACAGAGGTAATCGAGACGCGGGTACTTGAAGAAGGTCGCACAGTGCGGCGCCGTAGAACATGTTTAACTTGTAAAAAAAGATTCACCACGTACGAAAGGATTGAAGAATTGCCGATACTTGTGATTAAACGCGACGGGCGACGGGAACGATTTGACCGCGAAAAATTACGACACGGAATATTAAAGGCAGTTGGTAAAACCACCATATCGGCACAGCAGGTCACAGAAATGGTCAACGAAGTCGAAGCCGAAATTACGCAATCTGATAGAGCAGAAGTAGATAGTTTAACAATCGGGACAATTGTTGCAGAACGACTCAAAACGTTAGATAAAATTGCCTATATTCGATTTGCCTCGGTGTTTCGCAGGTTTGTAGAACTGGAAGAATTTGAAAAAGAATTAAAAGCTATTTTAAGCGATGGACAACGCGTGGTAACGACATAAATTTTTATAAATTTAAACATTTCTATGAAACTTACTGGTATCTCACAAAAAGTCTTTCTTGATCGTTATTCTTTAAAAGATAAAAAAGGCGTTCCTACCGAAAAAACACCCGAGGAAATGTGGAAACGTATTTCGCGAGCAGTTGCTGCAATTGAGAAAAAAGAGCTCCAAAAAACCTGGGCTAAAGAATTTTATAATATCATGGAGGATTTCAAATATGTTCCTGGTGGCCGCATCTTAACTGGCGCCGGCAGCAACTCTGATGTGAGTTTTTATAATTGTTTTGTTATTCCTTCACCCGCTGATCAGCGCGGCGCCATCATTGAGACTCTTAAACAAATGGTTGAGATCATGGCTCATGGAGGTGGCGTAGGAATTAATTTATCCTCACTTCGACCACGTGGTGCACGAGTGGAGAAGGTAAATGGTTTTTCTTCGGGTCCTTGTAACTGGGCTGAATTATTTTCCCTTGCGACCAAAGATATCGTTCAACAAGGCGGATCACGACGAGGCGCGCTCATGCTCATGTTGTGGGACTGGCACCCTGATGTAGAAGAATTCATTACCGTCAAACAGGACTTATCTCGCATCAATGGCGCCAATTTGTCAGTCTGCGTGTCAGATGGATTCATGAAAGCTGTCGAAAAAGATCTCGATTGGCCGCTCGTTTTCCCTGATAAAAAAGATCCTGAGTATGATCTCAAGTGGAATGGTGACATTGAAGTCTGGAAAAAAATGGGTAAAAAAGTCATCGTCCATAAAGTCGTTAAAGCCCGCAAGATTTGGGATCTTATCGGAGAAGCTGCATGGAGATCGGCTGAACCAGGTGTTGTTTTCATGGAGCGATGCAACAAAATGTACAACAACTGGTATTGGAATAAAGTTAACTGTGTCAATCCCTGCGGTGAGGAACCGTTACCAGAGTGGGGAGTGTGTAATCTTGGCTCAGTTAATTTATCAGCTTTTGTCGATGGATACACAGTGGATAAAAAAGGCACGTTTGATTTTAAAGCTCTTAAAGCCGTTGTCCGCACTGCAGTACGGTTTCAAGACAACGTCGTTGACATGGATCCTTACGTTTTTGAAGGTATTCGCAAAACCCAACTTGAAGGTGAGCGACGCATCGGCTTAGGCACCATGGGACTAGGAGACACATTAATCAAGCTCCACATCCGTTACGGTTCACCTGAATCTCTTAAATTTATTGAGAAGGTGTACTCTATGGTTTGTGATGAGGCATACCGAGCCTCAATAGAAATTGCCCGCGAAAAAGGTTCGTTTGGTAAATTCGATGCCAAGCTTTACCCTAAAGGCCGATTTATCAAACAAAGACCAGCAGATGTCCAGGAAGGAATAAAAAAATACGGCATCCGTAATTCCTTGCTCCTTATGCAGGCACCGACAGGCACCACATCGCTTCTTGCCAATACCACCTCAGGCATTGAGCCGGTGTATGAGTTTGAATTTATACGCCGATCACGTATTGGTGAAGATATTCTCAGACATCATTTGTATGATGAGTGGTTCCAAAAACATACCGACGAGGTGAAGGCAGGCAAGGTTAAACGCCCCAATTATTTCGTCGGCGCCAATGATCTGTCCCCTGAAGATCATATTATGGTGCAGGCCGCTATCCAAAAATATGTGGATGCCTCAATTTCCAAAACGGTGAATGCTCCCGCCACACACACTGTAGAGGATGTTAAAAGACTCTATACGTTAGCTTACAAACATGGGTTAAAGGGTATCGCTTATATGCGAGAGGGTTCCCGCCAAGGAGTTCTCACCCGCATAGATAAAGATCAAAAACCCAAGGAAGAAGAAAAACCACAAGTCGTTATGCCCGCGATCAAACCCCGACCAATGGTTGTACATGGTTCAACGTATCGCATTGATACACCGGTTGGAACTGCTTTTATCACAGTCAACACCGATGAGGATCATGAACCGCTTGAGGTATTTATAAACGTGGGTAAAGCAGGTACCGATGTCTATGCTATGGCCACAGCCTTGGGAAGAATTATTTCCACATCTTTACGATTCTCTTCCAATCTTTCTCCCCATGAAAGAGTAAAAGAGATGATTAACCAAATACAAGGCATTGGCGGCGCACGACCTCTGGGATTTGGTAAGGAGAGAATTCGTAGTTTGCCAGATGCCATCGCCAAGGTCTTGTCGATGCATTTCCATATGAATGGCCACTCAAAGGATAAAGAAGCAATTGCCCAAATGCAGACTGCAAAACAAGATGCGCCCACTTTAACCAGCGAAACAGTTCAACCGTCGCTTATGTCAACGGCCCCGATCAATAATGGACTGCTTGATATATGTCCAAGCTGTGGCGAAGCAACTCTTGCCCATGAAGAAGGATGTAGTAAATGTTATGGTTGCGGATACGCAGCCTGTTAAGCTCTTACAACTTGCAATCGAGAGCCCGCCCAGCCGGCGGGCTTTTGTTTTTCATTATGCTATAATTTCTCACCATGAAACTACCAGAAGGCATGAATCCCTCAAGCGAAATTGTTCGGCTAATCAAAGATAAAGAAAACAACCATGTTAGGAGAATAAAAACGTTAAAGAGTGAATTAATGAACGAAGAAAAACAACTTGTTGATTTTGAAAGATTAGAAGAGGAATTGTGGGAAAACCAAAGACGAAATACAAGAGGTGAGTCGGTAGAATGGCTGTTAACTGGAGATCCCGAGGTTATTGAAGAATTTGATGAGGTGCTTAGAAGCAGAGAAGACAGTCAATCGCTTTACTCAAAAGAAATTAGGTCTTCTACCCAAGAACTCGTTGGAATAATCCATTATCACCCGATGATTATTCCTGGTTGGTGGAGTCAGCATACATATTTAACCTCACATACTCCGGGCGATGCAGGCTTAATACAAAAAACAATTAGAATCTTCAATTCATTACCTTTTGATTTATCGTAAAAAATACACAGACTGTTTCTTACCCAATTCTTACGAAATATTGTTTGAAACTACATAGTGCTTCGATATAAATAATCTATGGTTTTTATTGAGGAACGACGGTTTCAAATAAATCCACGACTTCCTGAGTCATTAAATCCTCCCTTAACATTTCGGGAGATATTAAGTAAATTTAGATCCGATACACTAGCCAGCACTGTCTTCTCAGATAATAGCGAAGTGCTTGAAGGTATTGAGGCATTATATTCACAGATTGATGATGAATACGCATATCACGAAAGATACGGTAAAGATCCTGGTAAATACAATTTGGCCCTAGAACCCCAAGATAGACGAGCTTTAAACACTGTTTTTTACCAACTTGTTCCTGATCCAGTGCGCGATTTGGTAGACAAACAGTCTTCGGAAAGCGGCACTATTGAACTTTACAGAAGCAGACTGCCGCTTGGAAGAGATTACAGTTACTGGGAAAGAATTCAACTCTCAGACGGACTCTCACGCGTGAGCATTCTAGGTTATAAAGAAGTAGAAGAAACACTTCCTCAAGATGATATAATGTGATCCCATGCCCATCTACACCAAAACAGGCGACCGCGGACAAACTTCGTTATTTGGCGGCAAAAGAATATCCAAAACCGATCCAATCATTGAAACGTACGGAACCATTGATGAATTAACAAGTCTGTTAGGACTTATAGTAGCACGAATAAAAATTAAACAAGATAAAAAATTTCTCACACAGATCCAGCACGATCTCTACACCATCATGGCTCATTTGGCAGGGTCAAAACATCCTATAGACTTTCTTGAAGCACAAGTGAAGTTATTTGAACAAGAAATAGATAAAATCCAGTCCATACTTCCCAAACTCAATAGATTTATCTTGCCTGGAGGAACCGAAAACGGCGCTTGGTTCCAAATAGCCCGATCCGTATGTCGAGAATCCGAAAGACGCGTTGTGGGGCTTAAGAAAGACCACCTTTTATCTATAAAGTATCTCAACCGGCTCTCTGATCTTCTTTTTATGTACGCCAGGAAATACAGTAAGGGGAAAGAGATTGTCACCTAAACCATATTGATAAAAAACCGCCAATACGATAAACTAGTATTACCTTAACAATTTGTCCTGGTGTGACCATTTTCTCCGGAGCTTGAGCGAGGGGAAGAGAAGGCCACTTCTTTTTTTACGGGAACACGGTGAGAATCCGTGACTGTGCCGCAGCGGTAATTCTGGACCTTTAGGTCCAGATTAGTCCGAAGACCGACCAGGATTTTCGATCCTGATTTTATTAAAAATCAGGACCCCGAGCAGGGAATATATATGCACGCTGCATTAGCAGAACGGCCACCAATACCGAGAACGCAATCCAAACCATCCTATGATGTCGATCACAATGCTTTTGCGCTTGAGTATGCTCCGAACAAAGCCGAAAGTGCACTTTACAAAGACATCGAGTCCTATTTAGGTGAATACAGATTTAATATTCCCAAATACGAGTATCGACTCAACTTCACCACCGACAGCAATGACCAGAGGCAACTACGTGACAACGAAGAAGGTCTATCTATGGCCCAAATATGCCAGAATTCAATCGACCGAAAACTCATACTGGGAAAAAATATCCAGAGGGAAAAAGCCGAACTCACAGGAATCGAAAAAATTGACCATATACTCACCACATCTTCTCAGGGAGAAACGCTGGTATGGTTAAGTCCTCCTGGATCCAAAGAAGATGGGTATGGAGATTATGGATTCTGTTTTGTTGGCGAAGTACAAGATTCCCATACTAATTCTGGTGATAAATCGCTATCTATGACTGCGATACGCGTAGAAAAACCTTCTCTTGATCAATACAACCGATTCATAAATATACTCCAAAGTAGCGATACGCCTGTACAAAGCCCTGAGCAATTACTTGCTAACCCCACCATGCTCCGTGGAGTAACCAAGGCTCATATTTATAGTTTAATGCCTGAAATTTTTAATTTTAAAATAGATAATAAAAAAGAAGCAAAATTCAGAGAAAGCATGAACAGACTACAACCTTATATTATGGAATTTATCAATATGGTTAAAAGTGGGGTGCCAAGAGCTGAATTAAGAAGAGCTTTTAACGCCATCGAAGTCTACTCAGAACAATTGAGAAATGGCTACTCAACCTCCTTTGACACAGAAATAAATAATACTTACCAAACTCGCACCATGTCTTTTAACCAACTTCTATTAATGTATGGTGATAAAAAAGCGACTCCTGTTGCGGGAAGTTGTGGTAGTAATGGGAAAACATCAAACGTCTTCAATAAATATTCGTCTTTATCATCAATCATGCAAGATGCCTTAAACAAGCGCGATTATAACTTCGAGAAAGAAGGCAAATGCCTCGTATGTGGCTCGGACCCCACCAAACTTGGCCCGTGTGACATATGCCAACACTGCGACGACCAGATAAGAGAGCAGGCAGAACAACCTCTGCCTTTTTCGCTATAATGATTGTATGTCGGCCACCAATTACACTCCCATCGACCATCTTTTACCCAAGCCCACCAACGTCTTTATTGCACCCCCGAGAACAAAGGAGTCCGAGCCATTTGGAGCCTCAAAAGAGGTTATCCGCTACCATGAACCCATCGAGCAGCAAGAATTGGATGAAGACGTCAAACAATATGTCGACGTGCGCAAAGTCAAGCCCGAAATACCGCCTGAGCTCAAGAAAATCGGCCTGAAAGAAGCCAATCCTGACCTTTTCAAAGATGTAGGCAACGTCAAATTACCCCTTTCCGATGACAAAATCGCCCAAGGCCTTCAAGCGCCTCTGACTTCCAGTCTCCGCTGGCTAGCCACATTTGCCCTATATTTACTCCAACAATCTCATATGACTTTGAAAACAGTCCATGGCAAAGTCATTAGAATGGTGAAAAAGTAGTTTTTTACGAAGCTTTAGCCTTGTTTATCTCGCTTAAGAAGCCTTCTTTACCCATGGCGCCGACAAACTGCGACACAGGCTTACCGTCTTTGAAAACCATAAAAGTAGGTATGGAATAGACCGAATACTGCTGGGAAACCTGCTGATTGGCGTCAACATCAACCGAAACAAACTTTATGTCCTTCATTTCGTCGGATAACTGGTGAACAATAGGCTCGGTAAGCTTGCAGGGCCCGCACCACTCAGCGTGAAAGTCAACAAAAACCAGTCCTTTAGCCTCGAGGACGTCTTTTTGGAAAGTGTCTTGGGAAATTGCCGTAACTGCCATATTTTTATAAAAATTGAGGGTAAATATCATCATAACACGAAAATTCCCGCGTTTCAACCGCATAAAAACCGCATTTTCTTACATACTATGTGCGTAAGAGCTCTTGCATACTAAAACACTATATGTTATATTATAGGATCATTATGGAGACATATTTCCTTCCCAAGCTGTTAGAGAACTTCATTAGTTATCTTCAAAGCCAGGGAAAATCTCAATTTACGCTCGTGGCGTATAAGAAGGATCTAGAGCAATTTATAGGCTTTCTTACTACCAAGGAGAAAAACGATATTCGTGAGGTCAAAAGAGACGATATTGAGGCGTTTATAAACAAGCTTCTTACCGATAACTATACTAAGAAATCAGCCTCACGCAAGCTCAACTCTATCCGCACTTTTTTCCGCTATTTAAAAAATAGTGAGATTATCGAGCAGAACCCAGCCTTGGATATTTCTCACCCTAAATACACCCAAACCCCGCCACGCATCTTAAGCAAGCTCGAATACCGTGCTTTAAGAGACTTAGCCAAGGAAGATTCACGCTCATATGCTTTAGTTGAGGTGCTTTTACAGACTGGTATCAAGATCGGCGAATTAGCCGAGCTCAGAGTCGACGACGTTGGGGATGAAACTCTCCATATTCGCCCTTATGGCAAAAATATTGAGCGTCAAGTTCCTCTCAATAAACCCGCCAAAAAAGCCATCGAAGAGTACCTTAAAATGAGAGACGGCAAAGCCGAAGACAACCATGTCTTTATCACTCGCACTGGGCATCCTTTATTGATCCGCAACATCAGACAAATCATCGACCGCTGCTTCCGTGAAGTCGAGATCGAGAATGTGACAGTCAATGACCTCCGCAATACCTTTATTGCACACCAGCTTATGAATGGCGCTAGCCTCGAATATATCGCCAAAATCGTCGGCCACAGACGCTTATCTTCAACCGAAAGATTCCTCAATCTTGTCAAAGAAGAAGCCGAACGCAAAGAGAAACTCGGCCAGCTTTAATCTTCCATAGTATTTTCCGCTTGAAAACTGCCTTTTAATTTGTCTACTATTAAGGTAAGTAAATTTTTCATGACGATAGGGGGTGATCAGTATGGATAAGAAAACAATGAGATCATTACACATGGTAGCTATGTTGCTCGTTCTAGTTGGTGCCTTAAATTGGGGTCTTGTCGGACTTTTAAATCTTAATCTGGTCAATACAATTTTTGGTAGCATCCCAGCAGCAGAAAGACTCATTTACGTGTTGGTTGGTGCATCAGGACTTTTGGTTGCAGCTAACTACGGTAAAAAGATGTGATTTTAAATAGAAATAAAATCCTCAAGAATTCATGCCGTGCGCTATAATACGGTATGGACTTGAGGATTTTTACAGATGGCGGCTCTCTTAATAATCCTGGTGAGGCCGCTTGTGCTTTTGTAATCTACTTAAATGACAAATTGCTTTTTAAACACGGTGAACGAATTGGAATCGCAACCAACAACACTGCAGAATATACCGCACTCATTAAAGCGTTAGAAAAAGCTAAAGAAGTCGTTGAAAAACACAAAATCGATAAAATTTCGGTTATAGCTGACTCTGAACTCATGATTAGGCAGTTAACAGGTGTATATAAAGTCAAACACCCAGATATAAAAAAATATTTCGCGCAAATCAAATCACTTGAGCAAGAATTAAACCTTCCCATTTCTTATACCCACACACTTCGGGAGGGGAATGAACTTGCGGATTCTCTTGTCAAAAAAGCCTTAGGAAGATAGTCTTTTTCTTTTTTTATAATACGCTATGTCAATCTTTGTGATAATAGAGAGGGGGCGAGGGAGTTTATTCAGAGAAAACCAACCGATCTCATCACACTTATCAGGCTCCATGATTTTGGGCTTCTGACCTTTCTTAATCTTTGAAAGAAAGCTTGTTGGTACCCAATGTTGTTTTTCCTTCGGAATGAAATGATCATGAGCAGGAAACTGTTCTATTAAAATAATGTCGACGCCGTATTCTTCCTTAATCTCTCTCTTAACAGCGTCTGTGAGTTTTTCCCCGAATTCAACACCACCACCAGGAGCTTCCCAGTGTCCACGCTCATTTTTGGCATTTTGACTTCTTTTTGTTAAAAAAATCTCTCCTTTTTTATTAAAAATTAGTGCGCCCACAGCAACACCAATATAGTCGACTCCTTTTTTCATAAAGATTTCTTAAGAATCTCGAAGGCTTTCAGATATTGTGAATGAAGAGGGGAAGGAAGATTGCTAAGATTAAAGAAACCGAATTCTTCAACTTTGTCCGGCTCCATAATTTTTACTTGACTTGATTTGATTCTTCCTGTGAAAAGAAAGCAGATCCAATGAGTTTTTTGGCCATCTTGAATTCGCTGAACGTTGTTATATCCTACATTTTTTAAGTCTCTAATGTCACAATTTACCTCTTCTTTTACTTCACGCATAATAGTTTCGGCTGGATTTTCGTTGAAGTCCACTCCACCCCCAACCAGATCCCAGTTTCCATGCTCGTCTCTGGCTCCTTTTCCTCTTTTGATCATAAGAAGTTTATTTTCCTCATTAAACAACCAGATACCTGTAGTTACACCTATATAATCTAAACCTTTACGCATGGAGTTATTGTAACAGTTATTCTTGTATTCTAACAGGCATGATTATGTGAAGGAAGTTGGGGTTTTTCGCCAACTTGAAAGCCACTGGAGCATCTGAGCGGAGAATTTCGATATTAATATTTTTGTCTTCGATGTGATTTAATAAATCCAATAAATATCTAAAATTAAAGGCTACTTTCTGTTCGTCGCCCTTCATTTCCATCTCTTGAAACGAACTATTTTCCTCATTAGCTTCTTTTTTAGGCTTGATATATAAACCGTCTTTTTTAAACTCACACACAACTACGTTGGAAAAATCTCGAGCAAAAATAGAAATCAACTTCACATTGCGTAAAAACTCGGCTTTGTCCAGAGTAACTTGCGTAACAGATTCTGTTAATAACACCTTTTCAAACGGAGGAAAATCACCCTCAATTAATCTTGAGTAAAATTCATCGTCGCCAATACCAAACTTCACTAATTTTTCTTTATCTGAATAAGTAAACAAGGCTTCTTTATCTGTTTTTAGGTGTTTCACAACTTCATCAAGAAACTCTGCTGGTATAATCATCGAGGGAATCTCAGGCGCATTTTTTTCTTTAACCAAAGATAGTCTAAATCCGTCAGTGGCCACCATGAGTAGTTCATTTTCTGCGTTTAAAAAATTAATTCCGGTTAATACCGGTCGACTTTCATCTCTTGAGGCAGTAAACAACAAGAAAGGGAGATTTTTAATTAAAAAAGTACTTTCTAGCTTATGGCCTTTCTCACCCATCTCAGGTGGTAGGGGAAAATCAGTGGCGGCTGCAGTGGCAAAATTACCTTTAGACTTTTCGCTAATTATGGTGATTTGTTTCTCTTTAACCTCTAAAGTCACGGCTCCTGGAGCAACAAACGTCAAAAACTCAATAACTTTTTTGGGATCTATGAGGACTTGGAACGAATAGTCTTCTTTAAGGGTCAATTTCGCGTGAAAATAGGTGTTTAAATTCGTTGAATAGATATGAAGCTTGCCTGACTCGGCTTTTAATAATATATTCTGTAATGCTTGGGAAGCGGAGAGTTTGTTGGAAGTGAAATGGGATGCAAGTTGAAGTTTTTCAAGGAACTGGTCTCTTTTTAGATTTATTTTCATATATTAATTAGTAGTAGTAGGGTATGAGTATAAGTGTATAACATTTGGTTTAGCTTTTCAAGACGACATAAATCATAAAAAACCCCTGTTTATAATCCGTGGAAATCATGTTGATTGATGAAGGGATTGGGTTATATTGTCAATCTCTTCCTTAAAATTTTGGTCCTTCATAATCATGTTTTGTACCTTGTCGTAGCCGTGCATAACTGTAGTGTGATCTTTTCTGTTTAACAGATGAGCAATGTCTTCGTAATTCATATTGAGCTCGTGGCGGATAAGATACATAACAATCTGACGAGCCATAGCGATACTCTCTGACCTTACAGGTGATTTTATCTGCGACTGTTTAACATTATAAAAAGTACAAACAATCCTTATAATATCATTGGGGGAAACCTTTCTGGTTATACGGACTTGTCTTTGGCTAAAATAGCGATCGACTGCATCAAGGGTAACTTTCGGAGAGCCTGTGTTTAATGTTTGAGCGTAAATTGATATTAGAGCGCCTTCAAGGCCGCGAGTGTCTTCGATTTGATCGGCAATAACTTTCGCGGCCTCAATATCGATTTCAATGTTTTTCTCTTTAGCTTTGATAAGAAGAATGGCGCTACGAAGCTCGAAATCAGGCGGTTGGACATCGACAATTAATCCTCCGGAAAAACGGGAACGTAATCTGTCGGTTAAATTTTTAATTTCATGCGGCGGCCGGTCTGAGGTGAGGACTACCTGGCCGCCGGCTGTGACAATCGAATTAAACATATGGAAAAATTCATCCTGAACTGAGTCTTTGCCAGCAATAAATTGCACATCGTCAACGATAACAATATCCAGGTAGCGATACTTGCGACGGAATCTGGCAGTGGTTTTTTCTCGAATAGACTCAATGTGTTCGTTAATAAACCTGTCTCCAGGGGCAAATAAAGCTTTTTTCTCAACATCTCGCTCTAATATAAATCTAGCAATAGATTGTGCAAGGTGTGTTTTTCCCACACCCACACCCCCATAAAGAAACAGCGGATTGTAGGAGGTTCCCGGGCTTGCGGCAACAGCTTGAGCGGCAGCGAAAGCCACTTGATTGCTTGAGGAAACGGCAAAGTTATCAAATTGATATTTTAAAGCAAGACCAGCTCTAATAAAAACGTCTTCCTTAGATGGTTCGTATGTGAGAATGGGGGGAGCTTCTTTTTTAGTTTGTTTAGTTTCAAAAATGAACTCAATCTGTATTTTACTGCCCGTGTGTTTTTCGATAAAACGCTCGATATCAGATTTTCTTTTCTCAAGATAACTTGCCAAACCTTGGTTGGTGTAACTTAGAGTGAGAGTGTTTTCGATGAGACTTACTGGTTGGCCTTGTTTTAAAAAAGAGAACAGAAGATCGTTCTTTTCTTGAGCGAACTTTTCAAGGAATTCAGTCCAAACAGGTATATTCATATCAGGTGTGTAAACAATGTGGATAACTTATCCACAAATAATAAACATTTAAACATACAAACACAAGCACACAAATAGTACCACAGTGGATCACTCAAGATTTCTTACACTTTGTAGCGTATAGTCGATTGCAGAATTTCCAGATTAACTTAAAATATTTTGCGATGCTGCTTAATTTTATTTACCCCAAGACTTGTGCGGGGTGTGGTCGTTGGGGTCGGTATATATGTTCAACATGTATTAATAAACTTGAATTCATAACCAAACCTATTTGTGTATATTGCGAGAAAAGAAGCTATATGGGCCTAACACACCCTTGGTGCATGAGAAAAGAGGGTATTGACGGTTACTTGGGGGTGTTTCGATACAACACAACCCTAAAAAAGATAGTTAAAAATATCAAATACCGGCTAGTTACAGATAGTTTTAAAGAGCTTTTTAAATTATTAGATCGTCAAGATAAGATGTTTGTCGATTTTCAACATTATGCTCCGGCGGCTTTCCTTGTGCCTATTCCCCTCCATAAGGATCGACAGCTCAAGAGGGGTTTCAATCAGGCCGAGATAATTACCAATCACTTTTCTTGCATGTATTCGTATCCGGTTTTACAACCATTGACTCGTCCGTTACCCACCGCTCCTCAGGCTCAATTATCAGTTGAAGAGCGGCAGAGAAACATGCGGGGAGTTTTTAAAATGAAAAATGGGGTTAGATTACCCTCAAAACCACTTATTTTGGTGGATGATGTGGTTACAACAGGCTCAACGGTAGGAGATGCGGCGGCCACGCTCAAAAAGGCTGGAGTGAAGCAAGTTTTTGTTTTTTCTCTGGCTAAAGGGTAGGCTCTAACCCATTGTGTTTCTTATCCTATAATGTTATAATTGGGCTTTATGGGAGACTTCAATAAGGTTGTTTCATTTTTTCTCGGACTCATTGTGGTCGTTGTTTTCCTGGCTGTGGTTACAGGCAGGCTCAATTTGAGACAGCGTGTTTTAAGTAATAACGTGAAAAGAGTTGTTACTCCCACACCTACCACCAAAGCTGAGAAAAAAAGCGGTGGATTCCTTTTTTTCCGAAGGGCAACTCCAACTCCCACCCCAACACCCCATAGAATTACTCCGACTATTCGACAGCAACCCACAGCTATCACCAACTATAAAACCGGCAACCAAATTGTTATTGCCACCCCCACAAAAACCCAACCAATAACTTATATCACCCCCCAACCAACAAGCACCAATTCTTCTTCTGAAATTGCTACCATTCCTTCAACTGGTGCAGATACCGCTCTCATACCATTTGCCTTAAGTTCTCTTGCCGCAGGCTTGTATCTTAGTAAAATTAAAAAATAACATGCCAGAAGAATTAAAGGGCTCAGAACAACCACTTTTTAACACTCTACTAGACAGTGTGGTTGAGAAATTTAACTCTCAATTAGTTTATCCTGAGACTAAAGATCCGTACGGCATATATGATGCGGCTTCTGAAACTGTGCTTGAGAGTGATAGGGATGCTATGGAGATGTGTAACGAACTACTTGCAAATAGCCTGCTTAAGCCAGATGAAACTCGATTTAATACTCTTGTAGAAGGGACCGAATATACTTCTTGGGATGATGTATTTAAAGATATCGCTTGTGTTCTTTTGGAAGAGGAAGTGCGAAAGCGATTTCCTAATCTAGATAAAGAGGATGTTATGAGATGGGAAGAATTTGGTAAGTAAATATTTAAGGCGCGGGCAGTGGTGTGCCAGGACTAAATCCAGGGATTCTGAGAATTTGAGAAGCAATCAGACTTACAATAAGAAGAGCTGATAATGAAAAAATCAATCCTACAATCGCTCCTGTGATCACCCGCTTACCGTAATTTAGTTTTTCTGCATCGCCTTGTGAGGTGATAATAAGAAATGCTCCATACATAAGATACAAAAAGGCGATGCCGCCAGCTATCCGAAATATAAGAGTGAGAAGTGTTTGTGTAACAGCTCCGGCCGCTCCTGGCGCAGTAAAGTCAGCCAAATCTGTCGAAAGGCAACCGATCATAGTGTAGTAGTGACCAGATTTGGCAGTGGGCGGCTCATTGGTTTCCTCATTAACTCTAATTGTGTCGTTGGTGCTGGCGTTGGGATTTTCACCGACAATGTCAGGATACAAACAGCGCGCACAACTTTTCCAATTCCCCGGCAAGTAGTTTTTGTCAGGGCAATATCCGCAGAGGTCACAAGCGGTATAGCGAGTTGAGAGTGGTGTTTGTGCAAACGCAATTTTGGGAACTATGAAGGCGAAAATAAGGAGGGCCATTAACACAAAACGTTTCATAGTCTCAGTATAGCAAAGACACCATAAAGATCGTTGTAATTTGACGAATAGCCTCCTGTTATGGTTAAATTAACGTATGGCACGGATAATTGCCGCTATGATTTTGATGCTTTCTTTGCTTCTTTTTCCAATTGTACGGGCAGACGAGTACGATGATGTCTCTCGACAATTGTCTGATTTAAACAAAGCGCTAGCACAATCTCAGAATGCAACGAAACATAACGAAAGTACACTAACATCGCTAAGAAATCAGTTGGATGGTATAAAAAATCGAGTAGCCATACTTGAGCAAGAATTAGTCAAAAAAACCAAAGAGGTCAAAGATGGCGAGAAGGCACTTATTAAACAAAAGGAGGTTTTTGACCAGAGAACCGTTTCCTACTATAAAAATCTCGGCAAAAACCCGTTTGGGCTTGTAAATCTGCTTGTTACCGATGATTTATCAAAATCGCTGCAAAACTTTTTTTATTATCGATCATTAATCGATGAAGATCGCAAGACAATTATTAAGGTCGTTTTTTATATTAAAAATCTGGAGGATAAAAAAGTCCAGATTGAAAAAGAAACCAAGCAACTTGCGGTGATTAAAGACCAAGTTGATAAACAGTCTAAGTCTCTTGCAGGAGAAATAGATAAATCCAAGCAATACGAAAATGTACTGGCGGCTCAAATAGCTACACTTAACGCACGCCAACAACAACTTCTTGCACAAAAATTAGCTGGTCTGAATATTCCAAGGAGTGCTGGAACAAGCCAGGGAGGATGTGTGTCTGATGTCGACGTCGATCCAGGATTCAGTCCACGCATCGCTTTTTTTACTCTTGGAGTACCCAATAGAGTTGGATTAAATCAGTATGGCGCATATGGAAGGTCTCAAGCCGGACAAAGTTATGATCAAATTCTGCATGCGTATTACAACTATGATAATTTGCAAGATGTTGATCAAAATATTCAAATCAATGTCGAAGGACATGGATCATTTAGTCTTGAGGAATATATGAAACGTATTTATGAAGTGCCCAATTCCTGGGGAGATAATGGTGGTATGGAAGCTCTAAAAGCGCAAGCAATTGCAGCTAGATCGTATGCTTTAGCGTATACAAATAACGGTTCAGGCTCAATTTGTGCAACCGATAGTTGTCAGGTTTTTCAAGATGGTCCAAAAGGTGGTCACTGGGAAGAAGCGGTTAATGCGACAGCCGGTAAGGCCATGGTGCAAGGCGGACAAACGGTTAAAGCTTGGTTTTCATCAACGCACGGAGGCTATATCCATTCCTCAGGTGACGTCGGTTGGAGCGACACTGGCTGGACAAAAAATTCCACCGACTTTAATGGATCGGTTTCAAGTTTCTCTGATTTAAAAAATAACGCTTATGATAAAGCTTCGCCTTGGTTTTATTGTGACTGGGGTTCTCGTGCAGAGTACAACCATACCGCTTGGTTAAAACAAGACGAGGTGGCAGATATTGCCAATGTGATTGATCTAGCTCGTCGTGACTCAGGTGTGAATAGCCACATATATCAGGTTGATAAACCCAATCCAGAAGGCGCCGAGACTTGGGATCACGAGCGTGTCAAGCAAGAGTTAAGAAGTCGAGGCGGTAACCCGATCAATCTTGCAACAGATGTGGCGATAAACTGGGATACGAACTCAGGTAAAGTAACAGGTGTTACTATAACGGGTGACAATGGATCAATGTCTTTTAGTCCAGCAGAATTCAAAGGATTTTTCAATCTCCGCGCACCTGCCAATATACAAATCGTTGGACCGTTGTATAATGTAGAAAGACGCTGATATGATAAAAGTCATAATCTCTGATTTTTCCCGCGTCATTCTTTTTCCTAAGGATGGTGTTTATCAAGGTGGTCTAAATGTTCTTCACAGCCGTCTGATACAAGAGAACGGCAACTACGATTTTTTTAATTTCTTTTTCCTCAACGACGACCTGCTTCATTTTTATGAAAGTATAAAATCCGAATACACTCTATGTGTTTTTACAGAAAGTACCTCAATCCAAAAAGTATCTGGTATTAAGTCTCGGATGAGCGAGGTGTTCCAATACATATACACCCCAAGCGAAATGGGTATGCTCAAAACCGACCCGCGTTCATATCTCTATATTGCTCAAAACCTCAGTCGAGACGCAACAGAAATGCTTTTTATCGATGATCGCATTGCCAATCTTGACGCAGCCAAAAAAGTAGGTGTTAAAACTATTCAGTACTTCTCAAACGATAAATTATTTGAAGAGTTAGGAAATCTTGGCATTCACAAACCTTAAACCTACGCGTTGGATAACTACACTCATTGCAAAAACTACTGCAAAAACACCCACCCAACCTAATTTTTTATAATCCACGACATGAATGAGGACGTACAATACAATGAAATGAATAAAAAAAATCGAGTACGAATACACGGATAAAAAATGCACCGGTTTAAGGATTGATTTAAATTTAACTACATCTTTTTCAAAAAAATAAAACAAGATGGTGATAAAAAAGATACCGTAAGACAAGTAATATAAGTTGGGAGGATACTTGTTGTTAAAATGCACGAGCGAATTACCAAGTGCAATTTGAATAAAAAAAGTTAAGATAAAAACTCCAAACGAAAAGATGATTGTCGCTGGAAAAAACCATTTCTTTCTCTCATTTTTCACAAAAAAGAGTCCAAATAGTACAATAATCGACCACGGAAGCCACATAATGAGTTTAAAGTGCAGCGGAAATCTAAAAAACATAAGGTACACACTACTTAAAAGAGAAATTGCCAGGTACCCAAACAAAAGTGTTCGTTTGTGCCTGAAAAGATAGGCAAATAAGGGCATAAGAAAAGCAAATATTGCAAATAAAATTACGATCCAATTGGCCTCTGGCGCGATCGTCGTCATGGTAAGGTGCCTTAAAACGAATTCTGGGGTGAGACGATCGCGCTCAAATATTCCCACCACTACAAAATATGCTGCAAGATACAGATAAAAGGGAATAAGGAGCCTAAGTAACCTTTTTTTAAAATAAGGATAGGCACTTTTTATGGTCGGGAGATTTTCTTTGTAAAAAAATAAATACGAAGAGCAAAAGAAAAAAATGGGCACGGCAAACTGGCTATAGTTCCATACGTAAAAAGCCGCTTTGTCTGAAAGAAAGTAAGCGGCGCTATGAATAAGGATCATAGCCAAAATAGCCAGTCCGCGAAGTGTATCGATGGTAGCAAGACGCATGAGACTATTCTACCATCAGCCTTTCTTCAAAACAGGTAAACCTGTTCTTTGTACTTCCTTTACTTTGTAACCGGCTGGTAAATCATCCATTGAGCCGGATCTTTGATCACGTGCGAAAAAGTAAATAGTTTGTATTTTACCACTACCTCGCAACTTAACAGCTTTTTTGTGGAGGTAATATGTTTGTCCTTGTGAGTTTTTGAAGCTATATGCCATTATTCTTCACCCCCCATCGTTGGTAAAAAATATCTTGTCATCATCTTCTTATTAGAATACCATATCTGGACACCAGATACAAGAGGAAAAGTATATCTGGAGAAATTTCTTACGTAGGTTCGTCGACAATCTCTCCCTCGACGATTCGGCCAGAGTATTTTTTAAGAATAATCAAGTTCTTCGTATTAGCTTTATAAAAAATATCGCCAATATCACCAATGATAGGAATTGATCCGAGAATAAAATCATAAAAAATATTTTTAAGCATTTTCCCGATTTCCTCATCTGGTATATGCATACGGGCGGCGATCCACACAAGATATCCAGATAAAAAAAGTGACAAAAGATCGCCAAATCCAGGGATAAGACCAAGAATTGGGTCGAAACCAAATCGCACTTTACCTATTTTAAATTGAGTATCAAGAAGAGACGTTAAAATAGTCGCCAGTCGTAAATGAGTATTCATGATGGGAATTAAATAGGGTTAAGAAAACTTAAAGTGTTTGATTTATTAGCTTGTCTTTTCATGTAAACCACCATGTCTTGGCGATTGTGCCAGAGCGTATTGTTGTCTCTTGAGTTTGTGACTGGCGCATTCTGTTTCGAGTAAATTCCATAAAAGGTGTTGTAGGCAATGTAGTTTTGCGCGACTAAATTATTTTTGGCGGTATCTCTAAAATAAACACCAACTCGATTTCTCTCAACATGGTTCTGCGCGACAGTATTTGTATCTGTTTTCATGTACACCCCAGCAAAATTATTTTCTAAAGTGTTGGCAGATATAACATTATTATCTGCCAGGTCGTATAAGTACACCCCATAGAGTTGATTATTAGAAATCTTGTTTTTTGTAATAACATTGGAGTCAGAATTGGCATTAGCGCGTATGCCGTTACGATTATTTTCGATTTGATTATTTTTTACGAGATTATTGCTCGAGTGCCATAATACAATTCCGCCTTTATTTCCATACAATGTATTATTTTCGATAATGTTGTAGCTAGATTTTTCATGAAGCATGATGCCATGCAGCTTATTGTTATATGAAAGATTATTGCGTATCGTGTTGTAAATGCATCGTTTAGAAAAAATTAAACCATGAGTGCCATTATCGTGAAATTTATTATTTTCGACTAAGAAACCATTGGAGTCGTCATGAGGGTCAAGGCCATAGCGAATATTTGAATAAAATTCATTATTGCGCCAGACCATGCCGGTCGCACCATATGTATAGGCTCCAAAATAGTTATCATGAAATTTGCTATTAACTATTTCGCCAGTTAAAAGTGTTGTCCCGCGTTTGCCAGTACTCATGCGCCAAGATACCCCGTAAGGGGAGAGGGACATAGTTGGGGTTCTTGCGTATCCGAGATAAGCAAGTTCTGAGTTATAAATATCCATCCGTGATCCATCTTTAACAAGGATAAAACTTCTACCGTCGGTGATGTTGTGGTCGACATCGCCGCGAGTTTCATCCCACGAAGTTACTTTGACCCCATTCATAGTGATGACGCCGTTGTATGCTCGTAAGTTGGCAATATTATTTTCGTTACTTGCGAGTCGAAGCCAAGCTACCTCACTTTTATCAAGATTGAGCGTTACTCCTGAGCGGATGAAAAGTGTAGCGGTAAGGTACCAGGTTTTTGGCGAAACTTCGTGTAAAACTCCAGGTGCAACATGCGTTGCAATGTCGGATAAATTGACTGTGTGGCCGCGACCAGAAACGTAGATAGTATTGGTGAAT
>CAYLXX010000003.1:44723-49288 GCA_964387955.1 uncultured Gammaproteobacteria bacterium | reverse complement strand
GTAAATTATGTTTCGCCCGAAGTTTCTCGTCGCTCACAGGTAACCGCAGGTAGAAACAATACCAATGTACAAATACAAGGTGTGACCGATGCCTATTTGCCAGTGCATTCTTTAGCGATGCAAAATGGCAATTTTATTACTCAGCAAGATGTAATGGGTGTCAGGAAAATTGCTATTCTCGGTCCTCAAGTAGTATCAGACTTGTTTGGAGATGGAACTATACCTATCGGTCAAACAATACGGATCAATAAAGAAGCTTTTACTGTGACGGGCATTACCGTGCCAAAAGGTGGAAGCGGTTTCCAGAATCAAGATAATATGATTTTTATTCCTCTCACTACAGCACAAAAAGTGCTTTTTGGAATAGATTACGTTAGCTCAATTGCTATTCAAACAGCCAACCAAAACCAGATGACAGATGTCCAAAATGCAGTGGGTTATTTTTTACTTGCAAGGCATAAGTTGTCAGATCCATCGCTTGCCGATTTTAGTATTTTGTCTCAACAAGACATTCTAGGCGCAGCTACTCAAGTGACTGGAATATTTACTACACTTCTTGCAGGGATTGCGGCTATTTCACTTCTTGTCGGCGGCATTGGAATTATGAATATTATGCTTGTGACTGTTATCGAGCGGACTCGAGAAATTGGTCTTCGCAAAGCACTCGGAGCCAAAAAGAAATTTGTTATTGCACAGTTTCTGGCAGAGTCAATTATTCTCACCGGAGTCGGCGGGCTATTGGGTTTAGTTCTTGGAATAATATTGTCATTTACTATTACTCACTTTATGAATTTGCCATTTACTTTATCTTTTATTTCGATGCTTTTGGCACTGGTAGTTTCTGGAGGAATCGGCGTCTTGTTTGGTTGGTATCCTGCCAAACAAGCCGCCAATTTATCACCAATTGAAGCATTACGATATGAATAATTTTTTTACGGAAGGGGGTGGATTATGAAAAATAACTTATTAATTTTGGCGGTTGTCGGTGTTGTTATTGGAATAGCTGCTTTCTTTGGCGGTATGAAATATGATCAAACAAAAATTGCAGGAACAAGACAGGTTGCCCAAGGACAAGGAGGCGCTAATCGAGGAAATTTACAAGGAAGATTTGGTAGGGGTGTACGGCCAGTTGCTGGAGAAATCATCAATAGCGATGATAAATCTATCACCGTGAAAATGCAGGATGGTAGTACTCGAATTGTTTTGTTGTCAAGTACCACTGCCATCAGCCAAGCTGAGCCAGCCTCAAAAAGTGATCTAAAAACTGGTCAACGAGTAGCGGTGTTTGGTATGGAAAATTCTGATGGTAGTGTGACTGCGCAGAATATTCAGCTTAACCCACAACAAATGGGTTTTCGAAATCGAGGTGCACAGCCTACTCAAGGTAGCCAAAAATAGTGTATACTAAGTGTAGAACATGACTAAAAATCCCATTCTCAATGCTTTGGCCGCATTAATATACATTGTTCTTGTGGCCTGCGTCATGTTCTACGGCTCTCACAGTAACTCAGCGAATACAATTATTATTCCGATTGCTGTGGTTTCGCTTTTTACCCTTTCGGCGGCAGTAATGGGGTATATATTCCTGTATGAACCAGCACAGCTATACTTTGCAAATAAGAGAAAAGCGGCTGTGGATTTATTTCTCCAAACTGTAGCTATTTTTGCGATCATCACTATTATCATTTTTTTTCTGTTAATTACAGGAATTTTTAAATAATTATGAATCCAGTAGTACACTTCGAAATGCCTGCAGAAGATAAAAAGCGCATGGCAGATTTTTACGCAAAAGTTTTTGGTTGGGGTATACGTATGACAGGCCCAGAGATGAATGAGTATGTTGTCGTTACCACTACAGAAACTGATGAAAAAACAACTCGACCCAAAAATCCTGGGGCAATCAATGGAGGTTTCTACGGTAAAGATAAAACTAAGTTAAATGAAGCACCGTCAATAGTTATTGCTGTTGATGACATCAAAGAGCATGTTAAAAAAATCACCGATGCAGGTGGAAAAATGCTCAATGAGCCAGTTGATATTCCAGGAGTAGGACAATACGCTTCGTTTGTCGATACAGAAGGCAATCGCTGTAGTATTCTCCAGCCTGCACCCATGATGTCTATATAAATTGACATATTTTATATGCAAAAAATTACAACTTTTTTGTGGTTTGATACTCAATGTGAAGAAGCGATGAATTACTATGTTTCGGTTTTCAACGAAGCTCCGGGTGGTAGTAAAAATTCTAAAATCATTAGTATTCAACGTTATCCCGAGGGTGCAACCGAAGGTCCGATGAAGGGTATGGGCGGTAAAGTACTGACAGGAGTTTTCGAACTAGCAGGTCAAAAATATATGGCGCTCGATGGCGGGCCTGTTTTTAAATTCAATGAGTCAATATCGTTCTATATCGAGTGCGATGGACAAGAAGAAGTAGATTATTTTTGGAAAAAAATGTCGGCAGTACCTGAGTCAGAGCAATGCGGCTGGGTCAAGGATAAATTTGGTGTTTCTTGGCAAATTATTCCCAAACAAATGGGAGAAATGCTGTCTGACTCCGATAGAGAAAAATCAGGTAGAGCATTGCAAGCTATGCTGCAGATGAAAAAAATCGATATAGCACAACTGAAGAAAGCTTTTAACGGTGAAGCTTAAAATTCCTTGATGAAAAGTACCAGACGGCAGCGCCGGCAATAAGGAATAAAAATCCAAGCAAATGAATAAAGGCGGTTTGTTCGTCAAATGTCTTCAAGAATGTATTGTACATATTTCCTACAACTACTCGCATATTATCGCTTGGAATCTGGCCTAAGAGAGCGGGTTTAAATAAAGGACCGATTAAATACGCTAGTAATCCACTCGTAATCAATATTGCTCCTTCCAAAAATAAAACTTTGTAGAGAAACTTCTTGTGAGAATATGTTTTGTAAATAGGTACAGCAAGTAAGATGAGTCCAATTATGAAAGCCAGCGGCCCGAGCCACATCAAAATTATTCCCGACTGATAAATATTAGGAAGTTTATTAACATCAAGAAGAACAATTTTGTCAGGGATATTTGCTGCGCTCACTTGTGTATTACCTGCTGATTCTCCATTTGTGAGTCTGCTATTGATTGACGCCGCTACTGTCAAGGCAGATTTAATACCAGTTAGATCAAGTACGATCGGGGTAGGATTTTTAGAGGTGATTGCAGTTTGTAAACGAGAAATTGTACGAGTCATCAATTTCGTTACTCTATCTGAGTCAAGCAAGCCACTAATTACTTTGATCGATTGATCATCGATAATATTTTTAAGTACTGGACGATTTTGTAACACTCTATCGGTTATTTCTGTTGCTATAGCTTCTCTACTGGAAGGGGAGGAAATTGATTGCACGGCAAGATTAGTAAAATTTTCTCCACTAAAAATATATTTATTAAACCAATAGGCAGAATTAGCAAGTATTAAGCTGAGTGCCGCAAGAATAGAAAGAATTAAGTAGAAAGTAAGCCGAAATGATTCTTCTTTCTGAGCGATAATATTTAGTATAGTATCATTTTTGTGTCAATACAATGGTATAATGAATATATACTTCATGAAAGCAGCGCAAATAAATTCTTATGGTGGACCCGACATTATCAAAATCAATAATGATGCGCCTGTTCCCTCAACTGATAAAAACAGAATTATTGTCGAAGTACATGCAGCCAGCATCAATCCCTTCGACTCCAAGGTACGAGCTGGATATATGAAGGATATGATGCCGCTTACATTTCCCACAACCATTGGTGGAGATTTTTCTGGCGTAGTTTCTGCAGTAGGCGATGGAGTAACAAATTTCAAAGTTGGGGATCAAGTATATGGATCGGCTTTGGTTTTTGCTGGTGGATCTGGCGCATTTGCAGAATTTGCTCTGGTTAATACAAATAACGCTTCTTTAAAACCTCATACAACCAGTTTCGAGGAAGCGGCCGCATTGCCTCTTGTAGGATCGAGCGCTGTACAAGCAATTGAAGAGCATATCAATCTGCAGGCTGGTCAGAAAATACTTATTCATGGTGGAGCAGGAGGTATTGGTCATGTGGCGATTCAAGTGGCAAAAACTCACGACGCATACGTCGCAACCACGGTCAGTTCTGAAGACACTGAGTTTGTGAAACAACTAGGCGCTGATCAAATTATCGATTACAAAAAAGAGCAATTCACGTCCATACTCAAAGATTTTGATGCTGTATTTGATACAGTCGGCGGAGATGTAATGAAGCAATCGCTTCAAATTTTAAAAAAAGGTGGCGTATTAGTTTCAATGCTGGGTAAACCAAATGATGCCGAAGTCGAAAAATATGGAATAACAGCCATTGCTCAAGGTACAAAAACCAATTTCAGTCACCTTAAACGTTTGGCAGAACTAGTAGATAATAATCATGTAAAAATACATATCGCCAAAACTTTTTCATTAGAGCTTATTCAAGAAGCATTTGTATATCAAGAAGAAATGCATCTTCGCGGAAAAGTCGTAATCACAATCAAATCTTGATTACTGCCAAGCTTTTTCGGATTTATCACGATAATGATCAAAAGC
>CAYLXX010000003.1:0-44623 GCA_964387955.1 uncultured Gammaproteobacteria bacterium | reverse complement strand
ATATATTTATTTTACTGTGTGAAAATAAGAGAAAGGTAAGAAAAACTTGCAACATCGTAATTCCTGCTATACTGCAAATATAGGATATCTGGAGAGAAGGTGATATATATGGATAAAATGATGAAAGAATGTTTTAAGCCGCACGTTGTGATGCACAGTTTGTTCGGACTCGGTTTGGGGATAGTTTTGGTATATTTTTTCCCGGCTTTGAATATATTATGGCTCGGACTGGGTCTTATGGTGCTGGCAATCGCGCTTGATATGATGCGCAAGTAAGAGCATTGACTTATCTTGCGGACGAGTAGTAATATAAAAGGTATGGCAGATAAACCCAAAAAAAACCGTAAAAAAGAAGAAAAACCTCAAAGTATCTGGCCTGGTTTAACCAATACCATCGGGTATGGCTTATTTATTCTGCTTGTTATATATATAACTTTTATTGTTTCCCGTAAGGTCGGGTTAAATCTGGGTATATGTCCTTTCGTTATTCCAGGCTGTAGTCGTTAATTGTGGAGCTTGCGAACAATTGCCTTGACAATGCCGTGTATTTTAAGCTCATATTTGGGGTAAAATGGCGGATAATTGGGGTTGGCGGCTTGCAAATAAATTACTTTACGTTTAGGATCTCGGTTGAGGATTTTAAGCGTAAATTCCTTGTCGATCTCCGCCAGCACTATGTCGCCAAGGCTGGCATTTTTAGATCTCTCGATAATGACAATGTCGCCATCATAAATTCCTTCTTCAATGAGCGAATCTCCCCGCACTTTAAGTAGGAAAGAAGAAGTAGGATCGCCTATGAGGTATTCATCCAATGAGAGGTACTCTTTGTTTTCTTCGGCAATAATCGGAAAGCCAGCCTTAACTACCCCATACAAAGGCAAAGCAAAAAATTTAGAGGTAGGCGCAAGTTTATTATTCTCCTTCTTCAAAAATCCTTCTTGAATCCATTTCTGAACTAGGGTGAAAACAGATTTCTTGGAGGCAAGTCCAAATAACTCAAGCATTTCTTGGTATGAAGGTAATCGGTGGTAACGGCGATAAAATTTCTTGATTGCTGAGAGTCGATCTTTCATATATAAAGTATAGTAAACGATTGTTTACATTGTCAAGCGAAATTTTTTGCTTTACAATCAAGTCAGTTATGGAAAAGTTACCCAAAAAGGAGAAGCGAGTATCCGTTGACTCTCGTATTCGAGAGTTGGCAAGAGCGAGTGAAGACCATATCACCAAAAAAGAGAACAAAAAGCACCCGGGTGGGGGATGATAGCAAGATAAACTTGATACCGCTTGACATTAGTCTCAAATTTCCTTATCCTCAAAGTAATTATTAAAAGTTCATCTTTTATATATGGCACGACGCAAATCCAAAGCACGACACACCACTTCAAGAACTCATCATCATGCTCAGAGTCCGAGTATGATTGTTCAGCTAGGGATCGTGTTCATCATAGTTGCCGCAATGCTTCTTGCAGGTTACGTAGGTGGCCTCATGGCTAGGTAATTTTTTACCGAAGATATTTTTTTACCAGGCGAGTAACATCGTTAATATTGAATGGCTTTCGCAGAAAGTCATCTGCTTTTGCATGGCTAGCTTTTTCTTCAATATTCGTATCCGCAGAAGTAATGATAATGGGAATATCTTTTGTCTGTGGATTGTCTTTAATCAATTGGCTTATTTCGCGACCATCAACCCCTGACATAAGAAGGTCAAGAAAAATCAATCCTGGTTTCTCTTGGGTGAGTTTTTTGGTAACTATTCTGCCATCACGAATAATCTCGTTTTTGTAGCCAGCCTCATCCAAGATGATATTAAACACCTCTAGGATTGCTTCGTCATCGTCGACTACCCAGACTATTTTATCCACCTAACTAAATTATACATCAAAATATGGATATAATTACTTCTGGTTTAGGTTGACGTTGATTTTGTCGGGAATATTGATTTGTGGGCTTACCTTTGAGCCGGCACCTGAGAATTGTGGCAATACATAGTATATGAGAAATAACATAAATACTATAAATACGACCACGCCCAGGAAAAAACCCATGCCGCTATTTGACTCAGTCGATTGTGCGGGTGGATTGTTAATAACTGTCATATAGTATTCACCTCCTTCTATGAGATCATTCTGTAGTTTAAAGGGGTATTATGAAAAAAAAGGCAGATTACTGTAACAGAACAGTAAGAATCATTCTTACATGCTTCTTACTCAGCTCTGATGGCATTCTTAAGTTTGCCCAGTAATATAAATTATTACGTTTGAAGGTGAGGTTATAAGTGAGATGGTCCCCCTGAGCCCGTAGGGTGAGGGGGGATTTTTTGTAGTATGTCATGTAGCCAAGTTTTAACATTTCGATCGTATTCGTCTTGATTAAAATAGTAGCCATCAATTCTCAATGACGGTTTAATATGTATTCCTTGCAAGTTTTCTATAAACTCTTCCAAGTGATCAACTGCTCCACAAAAATGTGCATAGGCAGTATCGCCTAAACCATATATGGCAAATAGTGTTTTGGGAAATGTTTTGTTTTGGGATTTTTTAATAAATTCAAGAAATAAATGATGTGGTTGGCCGTCTTTATGTTCAATCATCCAACTCGGGGAACCGAAGATAACAAAATCATACTCGCCTAGTTCGTCAGGATTAACATCGGCAATAATTTTTCTCTTCACCGTATATTCAAGTTCTTGCAATAATTCTTCGATACCTTCGCTCACAGTTTGTGTACCGCTCGAGTACGTGGCATAGGCAATAAGAACTTTCATATTCTAAGTATAATGATTTTTGTAGTTAGTAGCCGGTAAATTTTTCAATTTTTATACGGTCTTCTGCAATGTGTAGTTCCTCGGTAATTTTTTGTAAGGCATCAACCATAGCCGGTGGTCCACAGAAATAAAAAATACAATTAGGTATGTCTGCGACATATTTTTCAATGACGTTTTTATCGATGCGACCCGTGAGTCCCGACCAAGGTTGTTTGGATTCTTCGGGTTTGGTGACTGTGGGATAATATTTAAACCAAGATTTACTTTTTTCAACCTGATTAAAATCTTCATGGAACACGATATCTTCTACTGTGCTAAATGACGAAAAGAGCGTGATGGGAGAAGTCCAAGTGTTCATTGATGATTCCATGATCATACTGTGATACGGAGTAACGCCGATGCCGCCTGCTATAAATACATGATGCAACGATGGATCGCTTAAGGTAAATACGCCAAGAGGACCAAAAATTTCGATTTCTTGACCAGGTTGAAATGTGAGGAGAGTTCTTTTAAACGAACTTATATTAATTTTTGTAGTTAACATAAGATGCTCTTTCTCGTATGGTGCAGAGGAAATTGTGAAGTAGCGTGAGTTGCCTCGTTCGTCAGGATTCTCGATAGGTATTATCCAGCGATTATATTGGCCGGCTGTAAACTCATACCCATCTGGTCTTTGAAAATAAAACGAGTGGACATCGTATGTGCGTTGTACTTTTTTTAAAAAACGAACTGTAAATTTGGAGGGAGTCATATATAATATATTATATATGTGTTATAACTGCGGTTGTGGTGATCCGTACGACACGATGGGTCACGAAGAAAATATCACTGAGGATGATATCCAAAAAGCCTCCAAGGTTATGGGCATGACTTCTGAGGAGTCTAAAAAAAATATGATAGATCTCCTTCAAAAAACTCTGAAGTCAGATAAAGGTCACGCTCATTAAGTATGAAAGTCAAGATTATAATTGGGGTGTTTGTGGTGCTTATTCTGGGACTGTTTGGTGCGGCGATTTACTTTATGTCTATCACCCCCAATTCAGAAATGATTAATTTTATTCAGGATAAAGCGCCTCCTGCTAAGGCAGAGGATATATTACCCACTACTACGCCCACACCGACACCCACACCAAAATTTGCCAAAACAGGTATGAAAAAATACAGTACATTTCCAGGAGTGCTTCCAGAAGCCGATAGAACAAACAAAAAAGTAGTGATTGAAACTGCCAAGGGTACAATCGAATTTGAGCTTTTTGGAGACGAGGCACCAAAAGCTGTCTCAAATTTCATTTATCTTGCTAAAGATGGATTTTATGATACTTTAACTTTTCACCGAGTAGAACCTGGATTTGTTATTCAAGGTGGTGATCCAAGCGGTAATGGCACCGGCGGGCCTGGGTATCAATTTGAAGATGAACCTGTTAAACGACAATATTCTAAGGGTATTGTAGCTATGGCTAACGCAGGTCCCAATACCAATGGTAGTCAATTTTTTATAATGTTGGCCGATAATTCGCTCCCTCCCAACTACACGATTTTTGGTAAAGTTATCTCGGGTCAGGATGTTGTTGACAGTATCAAAGTTGGCGATGTGATGAATAAAGTCACCATACAAGATAATCAATAACACATACTCCATAAACCTTTTCCTAAGTTTCTTGCTTGATCTTGAAGTGAAACGAAATAATCGGCATATTTGACATCTGGTGGAAATGTTGCAGCATGCGCATATCCTTCTTTGACCAAATATTCATTTATAAAAGTTCCTCCGTTGGTGGCAGCAGTAGGATCTTCGAGATAAACATATCGAAGAAGTCTACCGTATCTGTCAGTCTCTGAAACATCCTTGACTAATTTAATTTTTTTACCTTCGACCAATTGTTTATTTTTTTCAGCTGCTTCTTTGGCGAAGCATTGTACTGGCGTGTTAGGTTTGTGTAGTTCTGGAGTGTCGATACCTATGTAGCGGATTTTTTGCCCCGTATCGATTTGTATTGTATCACCGTCGATAACTCTGGTAACAGTTGCTATCTGTTGATTGAGAGCTGAATAAACTCCTTTAACAGTGGGCTGACTTTTCGGTGGATAAAACGAAGGAATTTTATCCGAAAATTGGCTGTAAATTATGCCAAGCAGTAATGAAAAAATAAGAAAAAAAATCTTTTTTTCCATCCGCTTCATATATCTATTATACCTGGCAGACGGTTGCTTGGGGAGCGTAATAATGTTACAATAGTGTACTCGGGAATTAGCTCAGATGGCTTAGAGCGCACGCTTTGGGAGCGTGAGGTCGTGGGTTCAAGTCCCACATTCCCGACTTACTTCGCATATGCGCCATGAAATTTTGGAGGAGTTAAGTCAACTAGCTTTTCCATAAGATATGTGGTTAGTTCTTGAGAATTTTGTGTATCTATATTGACCTCCACTAAATCATCTGTAGTAAAAGGTACGCCCACATTTAATTGTGCGAGTTGATGTACATTATTCATTCGACTTTCGTATTTGAAAAGTTCTCTTAACAACTCTGGTGTAGGGAATAGTCCATCTGCAGAAAAAATAGTCTGGCTACCAACAATTCCTACAGGAAGAAAAACTACTTTGTTATATTTAGCAATTAAGCTAATTAATCTCATTGTTTCTTTGTCCGGTTCTTGCAACCCGTAAATAGAATTAGTAAGAGGATTTAATCGACCTCCTGTTACTGTTCCTTCAGGTGTCATAGCAATACCTCTATTATTTGTTCGTGCATGCAGCATTAGATTAAGTTGGCGTTTATTATCAAATTCAATACCATATTTTTCACGATCTTTTGGACGAGCTACCGGAACGTATTCAATGTGATGATTATCTAGTAAAGTAGCGGCCTTGCTAAAAAATTCTTTGATAGCCTTGCCCTGTGCGCCTTCCATTGAGACTGCTCCTGGGGCTAACAAGCTTGATAATTGCAGTCGTTGACAGATTGGTTCAGCGACAAAACTTAGTGCGATGCTATCTATATGACTTGTATGATTGGCATAAACGAAAGTTGTATAACCTTTCTCGTGCTTTGCATGTAGAAAATCAAGTGTCGATTGTTCTATATTACCTTCATATAATTGTCGGTAAAAGGGCAGCAATCTTTCACTTAATAAATATTCAGCGGCCGGTCCAGCAAGGCGACCAAATAATTCTTTTCTGACTCCCTCAAATCTTTCTTTCATTGGAGAGATATTATACCAGTTACTTAATAAGGAGACTTCTCCAGAGAATTCTTGACGCATATGTCCGGTAGGGAGACCATTTTTCAACAATTTTTTCGATTTGTTTGCGAGTTGGTTCTTTTTTGAAGTTGTAAATTTTTTTTATTGCATTTCTAAGTCCCAGATCTCCATGTGAAAAAATATCTTCGCGCCCCAGTGAAAACATCATAAACATTTCAGCGGTCCATGGACCAATACCTTTAACGCTAGTTAATTCTTTCATTACATCTTCATCTGACATATTTTTTAAATTTTCAAGATGCAAGGTTTTATCTTTTACTTTAGTTGCCAAATCTTTGAGAGATTTTATTTTTGCCCAGGAAGTGCCGCATGTGCGTATTTCATCATCTTGTAATTTTAGTAATCTCTCAGGGGTTATATCGCCTTTTGGAAATAATTTTTTAAATCTGCCGAAAATAGTATCTGATGCTTTGCCTGAAAGTTGCTGAGAAATAATTTGTTCGCAAAGTTCTTCAAATAAATTTTCTGGAAGGGCTCTCTCTTCTACAGTAATCTTTTGCATCCATTTGTAAAGGATCGGATCATTTTTTTGGAAATGAGAATGAATAGTTGTATTCATATTAAATCGCAAAATCAGCATGATTGTAGCCCATGGTTCGTAGTTTAATATAGGCAGGCGTTAAGCGCTGGTATAAATTTTCTCTTGAGCCGATTTGACGGGCCTCTGTAAGAAGTAGCATTAATTCCTCTTGGCTTATGCCGCTTTCCCAAACCGCTTCATCGAGTGTTTCATAAAATTGTCTGGGTGATTCATCTAAAAATCGTTGGCTGAATCCATCTTCGGCCGTAAATCTATGATTAGATATCACTGGTTCTTTATGAGGTTTATCTAGAAGGCCAAAACGTACAGCCATATAACGCCTATTTAAAGAAGTCACTCCAGTTTTAGCTGCTTGATGGTAATCATCCCAAGTGAGGCCAGTATTTAAGTGGGTATGAAAATTATTAAAATAATCAGATATACTCTCAGCTTGCTCAATTTCGTTTTCAACTTGAAATTGTATTTCTTCCGGTGATACAGTAAGTGTTTCCATGAGATATTATGCCGTAGTATAATCAGAGTACATGCTACGTTCAGTAATAATTGCTATTGCTCTGCTGGCTTTTACACTTATATTTTCTCATATTGTGCGTGCAGAATCAAAATATTTCTACCTTCCCAATGTAAATATTACGTACACAGTCCAAAATGATGGTAGTTTTAATGTGGCCGAACAGAGGACATTTAGGTTTCATGGCTCATTTAGTAAGGTGTATTGGGACATGCCTTTACGAGTTGGTGAATCCGTAGATAATATTCTGGTGTCTGAAGATGGGCAAGGTGGCCATATAGATTATCAACCTTTACAATCTGTCGATGAATCTAGACCGCCGCACTATTTTTATGCATATACCACTTCTGATTCGTTGCATATTGAAGCCTATCACAGCTCATATAATGAAGACAAAACATTTGCTCTTTCCTATCACGTGGTGGGCGGGATAGAAAGATATCAGGATGTAGCTGATTTTTACTGGAAAGCAATTGGGAGCGGCTGGGATGCGAGAACAGATATGGTAGCGGTGAAAGTTATTCTTCCGGAGGACGTCGGTCGAGATAATATAAACGTGTGGGGACACGGTCCGCTTAATGGCAACGCCCAAATTTTAGACGGAAAAACTGCGGAATTTATCGTACGCGATGTCCCAGCGAATAAATTTGTCGAAGTGCGCGCAGTTTTTCCGGCAAGAATTTTAACCAACGAGGTTATTCCCGAATCAAAACTTCAGTCAATCAAAAATGAAGAAATGGGTTTTCAACAACGGACGATATTATTTAATCGCTTGCGTGCGATCGGATTGCTGGCACTCATTGCCTCGATTCCTTTGTGGATTTTTTATTGGTATCGCAAATGGCAGCAAATTGGTAAAGAATATAAGACAGTCAATGTCCCAGAGCATTTACTTTATCCTCCCAGTAAAATTTCACCTCCGCTTGTTGAAGCTTTAATTAGTCAAGACCAAACTGTAACTACCAATTCTTTTTCCGCTTCTATTTTGCGTCTGGCTCAAAATCGCTACTTAAAAATAGAGGAGAGACCGTATATTAAAAAAGGTTTAATAGGTATCGGCAAAAAAGACTACGATTATGTACTGCATTTTCTGAATGGTTCCACAACATCACTCCTGAAATCAGAAGAAATGGTGCTAGATTTTCTTCAAGATTTATCTAACGATACAGATGAAATCACTCTGGAGGAAATTAAAACTGAAATGAAGAACCATCCATCGGATACACGATTTTTCTATCAAGGTTGGGTAAAGCAAGTGAAGCAAGAATCTGATCAAAGAGATTATGTTGAAGATACAAGCAAAAAATGGCGTATATATTTTGCAGTTTGGAATACTATTTATATCACTGCATTGATTTTTCTCTTAAGTTTTTTTAGTGGCGTATTTGAACCAGCATTAATATCACTTTTTGTATGGGTGATATTTGGTAGCGCATCTATCTCTATTTTGATCGGGCGAGCTTTCTTAAGATGGAGTGCGGCGGCTCACCTGGAAGCTGAAAAATGGATTTCTTTCAAGCGCTATATCGAAAATATTTCACGATTTAAAAGAGAGTTGCCACAAGCAGTCAAAATATGGGAAGATATATTAGTGTACGGAACAGCATTGGGAGTAGCAGACAAAGTAGCCAAATATTTACCTTTAATTTTATCTCAAGAAGGCGCACATGCTGGAGCATATTGGTATTATAGATCTGGTAGTTCGACAGGATCTGGGGTAAATGTAGCCGGTATGAACACAAGTTTTGCCACGAGTTTCTCAGATAGTTTGTCGTCGATGACTAAGTCTTTTAGCTCTTCCATGAGTACCGGCTCGGGCGGAGGCTTCTCAGGTGGTGGCGGTGGAGGAGGAGGCGGTGGAGGAGGTGGAGCAAGCTAGTATGAATAAATCACTCTATATAGTAATCGCATTTTTTATCATTGCCCTCATCTTGGCAATAGTTTGTCCTCTTAATACTCAATTCAAAAACTATAAAAAAATTAATTATCCTCTTTATGGCAGAACGTATCACTTAATAGTGGCTGATTCAGAAGAGAAAATGGTCAAAGGGCTGATGTATGTGAAGCAACTCAAAGGTTATGATGGCATGATTTTTACATTTAATGCTAAAGATTATCGTATGTTCTGGAACAAAAATACACTTTTAAATCTCAATCTTTATTGGATCGATGGTAAAAATGTAGTCGGAATAAGCGAATTACCGTCGATAATCAAAACTCATGATCCTTTTACAGTGCAGTCGCCGGAGCCAGTCGATACTGTAGTTGAATTAGTGAGAGGTCATTGATTGTTTTAAGGCTTCGATACCAGGAAGTGTGCCTTTTTCGATAAATTCAAGCATGGCGCCGCCTCCAGTTGAGATGTGGTCAATTTTATCTAAATATTCTTTTTTGGAAATTGCAGCTAGTGTATCTCCACCGCCTACAATTGTGTCCGCATTCTCATTTATCGTCATTGAGTAGTAAATAAAATCGGTTCCGCTTCTAAAGGAAGGATTTTCGATATATCCTACTGGTCCATTCCAGACAATAGTATTGGCTTTGGCGATAACAGCACCGTATGCCGCTTGTGTTTCGGGCCCGATGTCGAGCATGTAGCCGCCCTCGGGAATTTCGCTGATTTTTTTAATTTCAAATGAGTTATCACCGTTTCCTGTTGCAATGGCACCATCTGCAGGTAAGACAATTTCGGTGTTATTTTTTTTAGCTAAGGCAAGAAGTTCTTTGGCTTTATTAACTTTTTCGTACTCACAATAACTTTTACCGATGCTGTAGCCCTCACCACACAGAAATGTATTAGCAAGACCGCCACCAATAATGATAGTATCTGCCATTTCTGTGAGTTTACCGATGAGATCTATTTTAGTTTCAATTTTTGCACCACCAATTATTGCCAAAAAGGGCTTGCGCGGATTTTCGATGACTTTAGAGATCATTTCGATCTCTTTTTTAAGAAGTAGGCCGCCGTAACTTGGTAAAAATTTAGTGATTGCTACAACAGATGCATCGGCTCTGTGACTTACGCCGAAGGCATCATTGACATAAACTTCGGCCAGCGATGCTAGTTTTTTAGCAAATTCTTCAGAGCCCGACTTTTCTTCTGGGTAAAAGCGTATGTTCTCGAGCATTAATACTTCATCGTCTTTTTGATTTTTGATTTGTGAATCATCTGTTATAAAATCATTGACTAAAATTACTTTTTTATCTTTTATATACTCCTGCAATCTTGCAGCAACGTTTTTGAGAGAAAATTTTTCATCTCGATCTTGAGGACGGCCCAGATGTGAAACAAGAATTAATTTATTGCGATTCTCAAGCAGTTTTTTTATAGTGGGTAATGATTGTTGTATGCGGACGTCATCGGCGATAGAAAAATCAGGATTTAATGAAACATTAAAATCTACTCGGAGAAGAATTTTTTTATTGACTAAATTACCGTCATCGATGTAGGGGATAGACATAAGTTATATAGAGTCTGATATTTGTTCAACTAGGTCCACTAGTCGAGTCGAGTACCCCCATTCGTTATCATACCATCCGAAGACTTTGATAAAGGTGCCGTTGATAACTTTAGTGTAATTGGCGTCAAAAATACATGAGTAGGGGCTGCCGATATAGTCTGATGAAACGAGAATTTCTGTTTCGTATGCTAGAATTCCTTTCATCGCGCCTTCAGAGGCCTGTTTGAAAGCACTATTAACCTCTTCAATTGTGGTTGGCTTCTCGGTAACTACAGAAACATCTGAGAATGAAACTGTAGGAACTGGTACCCGTATGGACATGCCATCGATTTTGCCTTTCAGTTGTGGCATTGTTCTAACCACTGCTTTGGCTGCTCCCGTGGTTGAGGGAACAGTATTTAAAGTTGCCGATCTTGATCGCTCGGGTGATTTAGACGGATCATCAAGCAGCTCTTGAGTTGAGGTGTATGCATGAACTGTAGTTAAAAATCCGGAGACTATTTTGAAATTATCATCGAGAACTTTAAAAATAGGCGAAGCTGAGTTGGTTGTGCAGGAACAGTTGGAAATAATTTGGCCCTTAGCAATATCACCATTATTCACTCCAAGAACTACATGTGGCATATCATCTTCTTTGGAAGGAGCAGTCAAGACAACTTTTTTGACAGATCCTTTGATGTGTGATTGTAAGTCAGCTGCATTTTCAAAAGCGCCTGTGGCGTCAACTACCACATCAACTCCGTATTGATCCCAGGGAATTTGTCCAGGTTCGGCGACTTGGGTAGCGGCGATTTTTACTCCATCTACCATGATGCTATTTTCGTCGCTGGTGACTTTTTTACCATATTTTCTGTAAATTGAGTCATATTGGAGAAGATAAGCGAGCATTTTAGGGGGAGTTTTGCGAGTATTTATTGCTACAATCTCAAAGTTACCTCGATCAAGTGCGACTCGGGAAAATGCTCGACCGATTCTGCCGAAACCATTCAATCCAACCTTAATTTTTTTCATAAATTTAATTATACAGAATGATAATGATGATACGCTTTAATATACCTGATTGTTTTGGATTTTGCACGGATAACAAGAGAGTGGGTGATAATTTTATCGTGATTAAATACGACACCTTCAAGTAATGGGCCTTCGATGATGCCAGTTGCGGTAAACTCAACCGCACTACCTTTAGCTAAATCTTCTGCGCTATAGACTTTTGATATATCTGTAACATTAAATTTTTTAAGTACTTCGTGATCTCGATCCTTAAGAGGTTTAAATCGACAAAGTTGTTGACCACCGAGAGTTTTGACTGCTGCGGCTGCTAAAACTGCTTCAGTGCTTCCCCCGATTCCAAGCAACATGTCTGTAGGATTATCTGGCAAACAAGTAGCAATAGCCGCAGCGACATCTCCATCGGTGAATATTCTAACTCGTGCGCCAAGCGAACGTATTTCTTGAATTAATGGTTCGTGTCGCGGTCTATCAAGAACTGCCACAGTAATTTCATCAACTTTTTTTCCAAGTGCTTTAGCTGTTTTCTGAACATTTATTTTTACTGGAGCATCGATATTGATTACTTTTGCAGCTTCAGGTCCAACAGCAATTTTATCCATATATGTATCAGGCGCTTTAAGAAGAGATCCTTTTGGTCCGGTAACTATAACCGACATGGCGTTGTATCGGCCATGAGCAACGCTTTCTGTACACTCAAGAGGGTCGATCGCCAAATCCATTTCAGGACCACCACCTTTACCGACTTTTTCGCCATTATAAAGTTCGGGCGCTTCATCTTTTTCTCCTTCGCCGATAACAACTACGCCTCTAAAGTCAATTAAGTTAAATCGCGCGCGCATTTCTTCGACAGCTGCCCCATCTGCAGCATTTTTATCCCCTTTGCCAATCCACTTCGCCGCCGCAATTGCCGCCGCCTCAGTTACACGAACGAATTCTAATGCTAAATTACGATCCATTTATAATTGTCCTAAACTTGCTTGATAGACTTTTGCAGCGCGGGAGATGAAGACTTCTTGGGCTTTAGCAATATTTTCTGGTTTTCCTGCCCATGTTTCAAGAGCTTCGCTTTGTAAAGCTCTCCCGTATGAGGCAGTTAGTCTCCAAGAATATTCTGTGGCATTCACTGCTTTAATATGATTGATGGCATTAAGGTGCAGTGTTGCTAATTCGGGACTCTGTCCTCCTGATAAAAAAGCAATACCAGGTACTTCTACGGGCACGATTTCTTTAAGGACTGCGAGGGTTGTTTGTGCAACTTCTTCAACTGAGATTTGCTGCGGATTACTTTTACCGGCAGTGATCATATTTGGTTTAAGAATAATTCCTTTTATAGCAATATTCTGACTATAAAGTTGTTTGAAAACCGCAGTTAGTACTTTTAATGTGACGTCTTTATCTGCTTCGGCTGAATTGTTGCCGTCCATCAGAACTTCTGGTTCAACAATAGGAACAATTCCTGCTTGTTGACATATTGAGGCATATGAGGCAAGATCTTCGGCGTTGCGGTCTATGACCTCATCTGTAGGATAATTACTTTCAATCATATATACAGCTCGCCATTTGGCAAACTTTGCGCCAAGTTTTTTGTATTCCGCAAGTCTTTCGGCTAAACCATCTAGACCTTGAGTATATGTATCTGCCCCTTCAGATGAAAACGACCCAGTGCCTTTATCGACTTTGATACCAGGTACGATACCTTTTTTTTCCAAGAAGGTAGGGAAGGGTGTACCATCGTCGGTTGATTGACGAATAGTTTCATCAAACATGATTATGCCGCTGACGTATTTTTCGATGCCCGGAGCTGTAAAAAGGAGTTGTCGATACTGTCTATTGATTTCTGGAGTTGACTCGATGCCGATAGCAGATAATCTTTTTTTTATTGTCGCTGTGCTTTCGTCGGCCGCAAGAATAGTGCGAGAGAGCACTTGTGAAGCGATATTCTTAAGTTTGTCTATATCCATGTGATAACATATATTATATGCCAGATTGTATTTTTTGTAAAATCGTAAAAGGAGAAATACCTTCATATAAAATTTACGAAGACGAAAATTTTTATAGTTTCTTAGATATCAATCCTGCATCAAAAGGTCATGTGCTCGTTATCCCTAAAGATCATTATCGGTGGGTGCATGATGTACCTGAATTTGGACAATATTGGGAAACAGCTCTAAAAATTAAAAAGGCAATAGATAAAGCATTATCTCCTGAATGGACACAATATATTACACACGGTGCCATTCCTCATGCGCACATACATGTAATTCCAAGATACGAACCAATTAGTGATGTTATACCTAGAACTGAAATCATAAAAATATCAAAAGAAGAACTTACTGAACTTGCAGAAAAGATTAAAAATGCGCTATAATTTTAATATGGAAAAATATCAAAATCAGGTATATCAATTGTTAGCACAAATTCCAAAAGGTAAAGTGGTGACCTACGGACAAATTGCGAAGAAATTTAATATAAAATCTGCTCGACTGGTAGGGCGAATTCTTCATGTGAATGATGATCCAGTGAAATACCCATGCTATAAAGTGGTTTTTGCAGATGGTCGACTAACTCAGGGTTATGCAGCTGGTGGATTAGCGGCACAAAGAAAACATTTACAAGCAGATGGTATTGTCATAAAAGATAATAGAATCGATCTCGCAAAGTATAGATACAAAATTTAACGAAGGGGATCGTAGCCGCCTTTGGACCATGGATGACAGCGCAGTATTCTTCGGAACCCCAAGTATAATCCTTTTATCACTCCATATTTTTCCACCGCAAGATACGTATATTGTGAACATGTTGGGCGAAATCGACAGACCGAATCGGTCATAAATAACATTTTAAAAATCGGCTTATGAAAATAACCAGTTTTTTGATAGAAATCTATGGCAGTTAAGACAAGTTTTTTCATTAAAATCTTTTTTTGAGAATTTTTTTATTGCGGTTGACCCACCAATCGTCGTCTGAATTGTAGAACCACCAGTAATTTGAATCTGTTTTAAGAATTTTTGTTGCTAATTGCTTAGCGAGTGAAGTTTTTAGTCTTTTGACTGCGGTTTTAATCCAAGTTAACGCTCGTTTATTGCCGATATCTACTTGTTCTTTAAGAGATAGAATCCATTCGATATTATCGGCGTCTTTGGCAAGAATTGACTCAATTGATTTTCTTTCTTTGTATTCTTGCAGAGTTTTTAGTATGTCTTTGCCAAACTCGAGGGTTTCGGTGAGATCTTTCATGGCTTTATACTCGTCGGAAATAACATATTTTTGGTGAACGTAGTTAAGATCGCTTGTGCGTCCTTCGGCCAGGTCGTGGAAAAGACACATTTTCATGATTTTATTGACATCAACTTTGCCGTGCATCATACCCAAGGCGTATCCCACCATAACTGTGCGATGAGAATGCTCAGCGACAGATTGTTTGCCGCTGCCTAAAAAATGGAAGCCGCTGCGGGGAGTTTTGGAGAGCACGCCTGTCTCAAAAAGAAAATTCACAATACTTTGATTATTTTTCTTCATATTATTGGCGCAATCATTATAGCACTCGAGAGTATAATATAGTCATGAAAGTCTCGATAATCACTCTTTTTCCCGATATGATCAATGCGTTTCTCAAGGAGAGTATTATTAAACGAGCGCAGGAAAAAGGAGCGGTAGAAATAAAGTTTATTAATCTGCGTGAGTTTGCGCTTGACGATTACGGAAGCGTTGATGAACGGCCATATGGTGGAGGAGCGGGTATGGTGCTGCGGGTAGAGCCGATTTATAATGCGCTTCAGAAAATAAAATCTGATAATCAAAAAATTATCCTTACTTCGCCAAAGGGAAAAATTTTTAATCAAAAAAAAGCTCAGGAATATTCTGGCGAAAAACATTTGGTGATCATTGCCGGACATTATGAAGAGGTTGATGAACGGGTACGTGATTTGGTGGATGAGGAAATTTCATTGGGAGATTTTGTGATGACTGGCGGAGAAATTACTGCGGCTGCGGTGGTTGACTCGGTCGTCCGTCTATTGCCAGGCGTCCTCAAGAAGGAAGACGCAGCCGCGAATGAAAGTTTTTTTGAAGTTTCTGTTTCTAAGCTTATTGAGCTGGTCGGAGAACACGAAATATTACAAAAATTGCAAAACAAAAAAATCGAAAAAGTTCAGCTTCTTGAATATCCGCATTACACCCGTCCAGAAGAATTTATGGGAAAAAAAGTCCCCGAAATTTTACTCGGAGGCAATCACGCCGAGCTTGAGAAATGGAGATTGCAAAAAGCTTTTGAAGAAACGTTGAAAAAACGTCCAGACTTGCTTTATTGAGCTACATACACACCTACTTCAACTGCCATAAATTGAGTTCTTTGCAATGGAGTCAATTTTGGAGCAATAACTTTACCTTCGCCTGAGCTAACATAGAAGTGGTAACGATATACTTTTTCAGGAGTAGGATTCATCTTGAGCGGCAATTTTTTATTTAATTCTTGGGTGTCTATAAGACCAATGAAAAATTTGACATCGTTGATCATTGTGACGCCTTGAGTTATTTCAACTTGTAGTCGATCTCGTTCTGTAGTGTTTAGTCCAAGTTGGGTGGCAATTTTTTCTACAAAATTATCAAGCTGACTTCTATTTACATTCCAGCCCAATCGAGGTTTACTAAAATTCACACCAGAGTATTCATAATAAAGATATGATCGTTTCAAATTATTTACTAACAGATCAAAAGGGCCATTGATGGTCGTTGTCCAATGATCGAGATTTAATGTAGGATCAACATACAACGTTTGCGATGGATAGATTTGCACTGTTTGTCCTGGTTTACCATAGAGGAATAGTGTGGGTGAGTGTCCAGTAAGACGAATCGGGCAACGGTGACTCCAGTTATAGTTTACCCTGTCATCACCCCAGGTATGATTAACATCATCCCATACGGCAGACCAGTTGCCGGTTTTTTCATCTACTCGGAAACCTTCTCCTCCCTTATATCCAATCGCATTCATGAACGCAGTAAAGTTATCTTTGATTTTTTTCAAATCAGTAGTTAATTGAGCTTCGTTGAAATTTTCAGAAGGAATATAATACCAGTCGCCATGACCGCCGTTGTCTTCTCGGTAGCTCGGACCCCAATGATCGTCGAGCCATTTATCATATTCAAAATATGGTGCATGAACTAAAGTTACGCCCATGAGTGTTAAAGCAGCATCAAATGGTCCTATTCTCAGATGCGGATCTGCGCACTCGGGAGCTGTCGTTGGTACCGGGACAGCAATTGTTGGATTAACTGTAGGTTGAATTGTGTTTCCTTGCTGTTGCTGAGCCAAGATTGAATCAGAATATGTCGATGCTCCAAGGACTGAGGTTTGTTCGGCTGGTATAGCCGCAACAAAATCGGATCTATACCCATTGGCCAAAGTTGCATACCCTTTAAACAATACGTATGGTTTTAAGACAGATTGGGCCACCGAAATTGGTTGCTCGAGATAGGTATATAGAGCATCTGTCACAGTCGCATTAGTCGCATCGGCAGTATTTCCTGGATACATTTTGCTCCATGGCACAATTCCACCACCTGCAGGAGAATTAAACATTATTTCATAGCCGTTATTCTTAAGTTTCACTTCGGCCTCAGCATACGCAATCAAGTTTTTAGTCTGCGTCTTAGACTCATCGATTTTCCTCATGTTTGATTCGACTGCAATTACTTTTTTGCTTATAGTATTGACGATGATGGTGATGGTGTTGAAGTCATTTAATCTTTGATATCCTGCTTTGCCATCGGTTGAGGTGGTGATGGTTGAATCCAGTGGTGCACCAGCGGATGAATTGAGAGTTAGTGAATCTAGTCCTTGACCTTCAGGGAGATTTAAAAGTCCCACAAAACTTAAGACTGGCATACCTAAATGGCGCCAATCGCGATGGACTTCATAATATGTTAAACCTGGATTCGTACTATTTTTATACTGGGCATTAACTTGCATTGAAGAGTCATAGAGATCGATTGAACGCAAAAAATCATAGATTGAGTCGTTAGTGACTGCTTGACCAGATTGAGTAAGCGCAATTCCTTTTGTTGAAGTAAAAGAAAAAGCTCCAGATTGGGGATTGAATCTGATCGCTTGGGTGTCTTGAGTAGTTGGGTCAAGAGTATACGCGAGTACTTGACTGTTGGTTGTTTTGAATACTTGAGGATTGAATAATTTCTGGACAAATGTGCGAATTTCAGATGAAGTGTAGTTTTGTTTAAAAATATACTGTTGCGAGGTGACAATATTAGCAGGCTGCACGTGTAAAGACATTGTCCATAGTTGAGTTTGAAATTTAGGTGGAGGTGGATACACAGATGTCGGAGCAGTGGGTGAAATAGTCGGTTTGCCAGTAGTTCCTCCGGATCCATTTTTAGTAAACAACCCTGAAGCTGTGGAAGAACCATTCTTAGCCATGCCAGCAAGAATAAAAAAAGTTAGTCCAAGAAGCACCAAAACCCCAAAAAAAACTCCAATAACAAAGAAAATCTTTTTATCAGGCACTTTATCTACACCACTATTCATGCCTGGTTCGCTGACGTCATCCATAGTATTAACTATTGCACAGATCATATGTAAATGCAAGATCTCATTGAAGTATCTGAGAAGATTGCGTATAATGATAATAATCACCTATGCAGTTCATCTCACTTAAAGTTATTTACATTCTTGGCATCAGCAATCTCATCTTTCTCACGCTTGTTTTGTTCTCTTGTCGTTGTTTCGTCGGTACGCGTATTTATTTGAAGTTGATGTCTAAGCCGTGGTTCAGGAAATATTATAACTGGCATTGTTGGTATTGGAGAGGGTTTGTGGCATCGGTTTTTTTACATACAATCGCAGCATTTTTATTATTTGGCAATCAGTTATTTTAAATTATCAATTTTTATATAGCATATGAAAAAATGGGAGCCAAAAACGTTCAGTGAATCAATTTATTCAATGAAAGGTATTTCTAAAAAAACAGTCGAAGAGCATCTTAAACTTTATCAAGGATACGTCACCAAATACAATGAAATTATGGAGCAATTAAGCGGCTTAACTGACGATGATTATGCCAAGGCCAATCAAGTTTTCTCCAAGATTCGAGAGCTTAAGGTCGAGCTGACATTTGCCTGGGGCGGAATCATCAATCACGAGATTTATTTTGGTCACCTTGGTGGTAAAGGCGGAGAACCGACGGGGGATCTTATGAAGCAGATCCAAAAAGATTTCGGTTCATTCGAAAATTATAAAAAAGATGCCAAAGCCACTGGTATTGCCGCTCGTGGTTGGGTCTGGACTGCCTGGAATTTTAACGAAGAAAGGCTTTTTAATTATTTAGGAGATGCTCAAAATACCTATGCAGTTTGGGGTGCTAAACCAATTATGGCGCTTGATACGTACGAGCATGCATATTTTATAGATTTTGGAACGGCACGTGCAGGTTACATCGACGCCTTCTTTGAAAATATCGATTGGGATGTGGTCGCCAAAAATCTTGCGAAATTAATGGGTTGAGATATAGTCCTTGATTGTATCTACTAAGCTAGCAAAGGCGAGCCTGTCAAAAGGAATTTTGTCTTTTGCGAAAAATTCATAACCATCTACATCGTCCGATGCTTCTAGCTTACCGCTTGCAATCTGTGCAGAATAAGCCATTGGGAGGATGTGATAATTGTCGCCTTTATATAAATATCTATCTACGTAAGAGCCTAAATACTTAATCTTTTTAAGATTAACTCCCAGTTCTTCTTGAATTTCTCTGGCGACTGATTCTTCTGCCGTCTCACCAATATCTACAAAACCTCCCGGTAAATCCCACCAGCCTTTGTTTGGATCCGCTTTTCGTTTAACAAGAAGTATTTCGCCTTTGTCGTTTTCTATGATAACTGAATTAGTTGGTCGCGGGTTGATATAAAAATGAAATCCACAAACACTACAGATATACAAATTTTTATCTTTTTGGTTTAACTCACCGCCGCATTGTACGCAGTATCGATAGGTCATGAGTTTATTATATAATACCTCTTATGGTGCGCACACGTATTGCTCCGTCTCCAACAGGTGAAGATTTACATATCGGTACTCTATATACCGCACTTATTAATCGTGTTATAGCTACTAAAAACAAGGGCTCATTCATCGTGCGCATTGAAGACACCGATCGACTCCGTTTTGTTGAAGGCGGCGAACAACGAATGTTGTCTACTTTAAAAAATTACGGACTAAATTATGACGAAGGACCTGATAAAGATGGTAAATATGGTCCGTATCGACAATCAGAGCGATTAGCTCTGTATAAAAAATATGCTGAAGAATTGGTCCAAAAAGGTAAGGCGTACTATTGTTTCTGCACAAAAGAACGATTGGATGAGGTCCGTAAAAAAGCACAAGAAGAAAAAGGAATTCCTAAATATGATAAATTTTGTCTTCATAATGAAAAAAATCCTCAGGAAAGAATTGCAAAAGGTAATCCGCATGTTATTCGCTTAAATGTTCCTGAAAATGAAGAAGTTGCATTTGAAGATGTTATTCGCGGAAAAATAACGTTTAATACCAAAGAAATCGACGACCAGGTACTTTTAAAATCAGATGGGTATCCAACATATCATTTAGCAGTGGTTGTTGATGATCATCTCATGGAAATTACTCATGTTATACGAGCCGAGGAGTGGATTTCGTCAACACCAAAACATATTTTGCTTTATAAAAGCCTTGGTTGGGAATTGCCAATATTTGCTCATGTGCCAATTCTTCGTAACCCTGATAAATCTAAAATGTCCAAGCGTAAAAATCCTGTTTGGGCGTCGTGGTATTTATCCGAAGGTTATTTGCCTAATGCTGTTTTAAATTATTTGGCGCTTATGGGCTGGTCTCACCCTGATCAAAAAGAGATTTTTGACTTAAAAGAATTTGAACGAGTGTTTGAATTGCAAGATCTTCAACCCGTTGGCCCGGCCTTCGATATTGTTAAATTAACCTGGATGAATGGAGAGTATATTCGCATGATGAAGTTAGAAGACCTATATAAAAAGGTCCAGGAATTTATTGGTGACACATATAATGCCGAAATTGTTAAAAAAACCATTCCTTTAATTCAAGAAAGAATAAAAAAACTTTCCGATTATTTACCATTGACTGAATTTTTCTTCAAACCACCTGAAAAATACGAAGTAGACCTATCTGGAAAAAAAGACCTCTTACAAAAAATTTCCAACTCTTTAAAAAATATTAATGATTGGCATGCTAGCTCAATTGGAGAAAATCTATTACAAACAGCCAAAGATGCTGGAGTAAAAAATAGTGAATTTTTTATGATTATCAGAGTGGCAATCACAGGTAAAAAAGTTTCTCCACCACTGAATGAGTCTATGGAAATTCTTGGCAAAGAGGAAAGTTTACATAGAGTCAATGTTTTGATATGATGGAGCCGTTTCGCTTCTTTCATCAGGAGGCATCAAAAAATATACCTGATCCGATACAGGATTTTTTAGCACGTCCAGCAACTTACAATCATGTTCTTCTTAGTAATTTTTTCCATATAATACAAAGCGGTACGTTGAGGCCGATGGAGTTAGAGAATGTTAATGTTCATTATCGTGGAGCAGTGGAGGATTTTCGTACAGATATTGAACATGTAAGAAAAATCGGTAAAGCAGCTACCATTTTGACAGTTGAGCCAGCAGCAATAGAGATTGCATTACCGTGGACAGATTTGAGGGGATTACATGAAGAGGAGAGAAGGAGAATTCAGCAACTTCTGAAAGTTTATCGGGCCGAAAGTGAAATACCATTAAGGAATATTGCTATAAATTTAACTGCGGTTGGATTTCGAAACGTGAAGTAATATCATACATATATGTCAGATAAAAGCTTAGTATCTTGGGGAATAATTGTTGGTTCAACAGTCGGTGGATTTGTGCCTATGCTTTGGGGAGCAAGTTTTTTATCATTTAGCTCGATTGTGACAAGCGCCATTGGAGCTGTTATCGGCATCTACGTTGTCTACAAACTAACTTCGTAAAGGACTTGACTCAAGAGGTATAATGTATATATGGAAACAAAGCTAGCTACTTTTGCTGCAGGCTGCTTCTGGGGAGTGCAAGATGGCTTTGATATGATTGATGGAGTTACAAAAACCACAGTGGGTTATACAGGCGGTCATACAAATGATCCTTCATATGAGGATGTTTGTTCTCACACCACCGGGCATGCCGAAGCAGTTGAAGTAGAGTACGACCCTTCAAAAGTATCCTATGAAAAATTAGTGAGAGCGTTTTATGGAATGCATAATCCCACCACAATGAACAGACAAGGTCCAGATGTGGGGGATCAGTATCGCTCAGCAATTTTTTTCCACACAGATGAGCAGAAAAAAATTGCAGAAACTATCAAAAAGGAACTTGATGCATCTGGTAAATACAGCGACCCGATTGTCACCGAAATCACTCAGGCCCCCAAATTTTATAGAGCCGAAGAATATCACCAAAAATATTTCCAAAAACATGGCGTCAGCGCCTGTCACATATGAAAAAAATGGATGAAGAGGAGTTAAAGAAAAAATTAACTCCCGAACAATATCATATTTTGAGAGAAAAAGGGACCGAAGCCCCTTTTACTGGTAAATATGTCAATAATCATGAAAAAGGTATGTATACCTGCGTTGTTTGCGGTGCAGAACTTTTTTCGTCAGATACCAAATTTGAATCTGGTACTGGGTGGCCGAGCTTTGATAATCCTGCCAACACGCAAAACGTTGAATTAAAGGAAGATTTCAGTCACGGTATGCATCGGACAGAAGTGATTTGTAAAAATTGTGGCAGCCATCTTGGTCACTTGTTCGATGACGGACCCACAGAAACAACTGGTAAAAGATATTGTATTAACTCTGCTTGTCTAAACTTCAAGCCTGGTAAATAATATGGCCAAACAAATACGCGAAGTCCTCGTATGCCGTCCAATCCATTACAGCGTTGAATATACTATCAATCCGTGGATGAAACCAGGAAGCGTTGATAAGCAGAAGGCGACAGAACAATGGGAAAAGTTGATTGAAATTTACAAAAAATTATCGATAAAAGTCAATGTCATTGATCAAGAAGTGGGAGTGCCCGATATGGTATTTGCCACTGACCAAGGAATTGTTGATGATGGCAAAGTTTTATTGAGTAATTTTCGCTATCAAGAACGCAGAAAAGAACAAATACATTATGGGAAATGGTTTCTTGATCATGGATATACGTTAACTCATTTGCCTGAAAATATTTTTTTTGAAGGAGGTGGAGAATGTATTGTGCGTGATGCTTTCGCTTTTCTGGGAGTGGGTTTTCGCTCGAGTCCCCAGACTCCACGATATCTGGTATCTTTTCTCGATCGAGAAGTGATTCCGTTGCAGCTGATTGATCCATATTTTTACCATCTTGATACTTGTCTTTTTTGTCTTGATGAAAAAACTGCTTTTTACTATCCGCACGCTTTTTCAGAAGAATCAATTGAGGATTTACAGGAGCATATTCCCAACCTTATTTCTTTTACTTCTGAAGAAGCGAAAGGATTTTCGTCAAATAGTGTTGTATCAGGCGATACTGTAATTTGCCAGGTAGGCAATCCGACTTTTAAGAAAAGAATTGAAGAACTGGGGTATGAAATGATAGAAATTAATATAGGAGAATTCATTAAAGCCGGCGGCGGCATACATTGCTTAACTAATATTCTTTCATAAAAAGATATTGACATTTAAAAAGCATTCGGCTATAACATTGTATTTCGTGCGGAACTAAATTACATGGAGAGCGAAGAAGAGATAGCAAAAATAGCTTCGATTGATCTTTCAAAAAGATACACAAGAAGAGAGGTTTTGGAGGGGCTAGTTACTGGCATATTTGGTGTAGCTATGCTCTATGCATACAAAAAAGTTGAACCAGCTGCTTCACTATTATTAGCCGATGATATTAGCGATCATTGGGCAGTTCGTAAAACTACCGAGTATTCGCAAGAAGATTTGATGAAAACGCGTACGGTAGTTATTGGCGACAGCAACGGTGTAGGGTACGATCCTGCTGGACAAAGTGTTTCAACTGCCGAAATAAAAGCCAAAAAAATTGACGAGAAATTTAATAGCGAATGGAGTGTGGATGTTGAGGCACATGCAGGAGATAATTTAAGTGATACCTTTGAGCAACTAGATCGTGTAAGTCCTTCTTTATCAAGCTGCCAATCAAATCAAGATATAGAGGCAAGTGTTGGCGCCAATGATATTAAAGAAGTGATGATGGATGAAAAAATTCAAGCACAAGTAAAGGAATTGGCGAAAAATCCCATCAATCCTGATATTTTCCCATTGGCTGAAAAAATTGAGAAAAAAATGAAGGACCTTTCGGATGGAATATCCAAATTATTAGACAAAATCGATACGTTAAAAAGAAGAGGTGCAAAAATAGGAAGAGTATTTATGCGAGGATATCCCAATATAGGAGCATCTCAAAATCTCCAGCTTGAAGCTAAAAATGATAAGATGAATTTAATTGGGTCGCTTGATGGTACGAGTCGAAATATTATGTCGAGGATGAGTAGACGAGCTAATAAAGCGCTAGTTCAAGCAATTGAAAAGAAAAAAAGAAATGTCGACGTGTTGGTGGATGATGTATATCAATTATCTCCAGAAGATTTAGATGGAGTGCATTTAAATCTTAAAGGTAAAGAGAGCGTTGTTAATACTCAACTTGATCGATCAATAGTCAAATTTCCCAAAGGTCCCAACTCAATTCTTAAATCGATGTAGTATGTTTAGATTGCTCCAATATGATAAAATGAAGAATGGAGACAATTACTCAACTCTTACTTGTAATTTTTTTAATTCTTCTTAATGGCTTTTTTGTTGCCTCAGAATTTGCATTAGTAGCTATACGCAAAACTCGAGTTCAAGAACTAGTTAAAAAGGGGGTTAAAAACGCTAAATTAGTACAGAATGCTCAAAAAAATATTGATAGCTATATTTCTTCTACCCAACTGGGTATTACCATCGCCTCACTTGCACTTGGATGGATAGGTGAGCCAGTAGTTGCCGCTATCATTGCACCGATTTTTTCTTTTCTGCCAAAGAATATGGCCACCATTTCTTCTCACACTGTCGCAGTAATTATTGCATTTATGAGTATAACTTTCTTGCATGTTGTAGTTGGCGAACTTGCGCCAAAAACAATTGCGCTACAATCGGCCGAGAAAACTTCGATGTTTATTATCGGTCCGATCACTTTTTTTACTAAATTATTTATGCCATTCATTGTGATTCTGAATAATTCTGGAGCTTTCGTCGCTAAAGTATTTGGCTTTACTCAACCGACAGGTAAACAATTGGCTCACTCAGAAGATGAAATTAAACTGATTCTTGCACAAAGTAGGCAGGAAGGGGCATTGGAGGAAGAAGAGACGACCATGATTTATAACGTATTTAAACTTGGCGATTTAACAGTTAAACAAATTATGGTACCTCGAACCGAAATTGTTGCAAGCAATATAAAAGATTCAATCAGAAAGTTTAATACCATGATCAAAAAATATCCGTTCTATAGTCGATTTCCAGTTTACAAAAACAACATTGATAATATCGTTGGTTTTGTACATGTAAAAGATCTTTACAAAGTGGGTAATAGATCTGCTACAACTTCACTTGAGAGATCAGGAGTTATACGGAAAATTCTCTCTATGCCTGAAATCAAAAAAGTTGACGATGCTTTTGTCGAAATGAGGAAAAAACGTATACATATAGCCATAGTCAATGATGAATATGGAGGTACGGCTGGGCTGGTAACTATGGAAGATATTATCGAAACGTTGGTCGGTAATCTTGAAGATGAATTCGACAATCCCACAGAAGAAATAACTAAATTACGAGGTGGTGATTATTTAGTTGATGGAAGAACAAGCATCGATGCAGTAAGAAATAAGTTCCACCTTTCTATTAAAGGTCAGGGTTATACCACAATTGGCGGACTCATTTTTGGCTTACTTGGCAGAGAACCTCAAGTTGGAGAAAAAATTGAATTGGGAAATTTACAGTTTATTGTTGATAAAGTGGAGAAAAAAAGTATTAAAACTTTGAAAATAGTTAAGAAATAATTTGTAAAGAAACATAAAAAGTTGAACCTCTACTTAACTTACTTTTAAACCATAATTTTCCATCGTGTCTTTTAATTATTTCAGAGGATAAATATAATCCTAGGCCTAGTCCTGGGTACTTGCCTGCTTGTTTTTCATCAACACGGAAAAATCTCTGAAACAACTGTTTGTGATATTGCTCGTCAATACCAATACCTCTATCTTTGATGCTTATTATTACTTGATCATTTTTTGGCATAATTTTTACGTAAACTTTTTTTGATTTCGGAGAATATTTTATGGCATTAGTGAGAATATTATCGATAACTTGGCCAATTCTTTCGCGGTCTGCGTATACTTGCATTTTTCCTTGGCTTTCAAGAATAATTTTGTGATGATTATGAATAAGATTTATATTATCGACTGATTCCTTAACTAATTTTTGAATTGGAAATTTTTCTTTACGTAAGTCTAATTTATCGGCAAGTAGTCTAGATACATCAAGAAGATCGACGACCAATCGTGTAAGTTTATCAACCTGTGTTTCCATACGTGCAAGATAGATTTTGGTTTTTTGGTTTTTTTTAATCGTCGGGTATCTTCTTAGAATTTGTGTATACGCTTTGATAGTTGTTGTGGGAGTTTTAAGTTCATGGCTGGCTAAACTTATAAACTCATTTTTTCTTTTCTCAGCTAACTCGCGTTCAAGAATAGCAGTGGAATGAATCATTGTTGTCACAGTGGTGACGATCATGAAACCATGGAGAGGCAATAAATTGACATCACTGCCTTGATGCGCAAACGGACCCACTCCTCGTGCTGTAGCGTAAACTGCCAGAATCCATAAAAAAAATAACGCACTAATGGCACTTTTTTGACCAAAGCGTATCGAAATGAGAATAAGTGGTATGAAGATAATATAGGTAAGAGGTACAATTCTAGCATCAACTCCAAATATCCCAAAGAATACAATAGCGTACGTGAAAATCAATAATCCAGCTGTAAGTATAATTTCTAAGACAGTTCGGAAAGTAAATTTTATCAAAATCGGAAGAGAGAAAAAAAGTAGCATAGGTGCAAGAATGAGATCGCTTATAAGATCGCCTATCCACCAAGTTTGCCAAGTTTCAAAGTAGTCATGTCTTGATATGACTTTGCCAATAAAAAGAGATGTTGTTCCAATCGTCGCACTAATAATTGTACTTAGTGCTGCCACAACTGTTATAAAAATAATCATTTTTTTCAGTTGATTGAGAGAGTTGTCTTGTCCAATGAAGAGCTTGAATAAATAGGCTCCTATCAATGCTTCTAAAGTATTTCCAAAAGCCATGCCCATCGCCACAAGAGGTGGAGCACCAGTTGTGAAATTCAATGCAAATGCTGCAGTTGCAATCGCCGGCCAGACGCTGTAGCCGAATAGAAGTAAAGCTGCAAGAGATAAACCTGTAGGAAACCAAATAAGTGTGGCAAAATCATGGACCGCATGGAAAGTAAGTCCTAATTTACCAGTAAAAAAATATAAAATGAATACTAAGAAGAGTTTAGGAATATAGGATTTTTCTAGAGATTTTATATCCACTAGTAATTTCATTATACAAGCAAATTTAAGATATGAGAAAGCAGATTATTTTATAACTTGAATGTAGAAATAAATTTTTTATAATCCTCAAAATGCTTATTTTGTGCGGTCATACCGATTGTGTAAACTGCCTGATCGACAAGAAGAGTCAAAAATTTTGACGAGGTATTTACTTCTTCATTTTTAAAATCATACTCGATTGCAGGATGCCCTAGATAAGTTAAAAAACGAGTTGAAATCGGATTACTCGGAGCAGTGGGAGCGGTGAGAGCCATCATATATTTGGCAAAACTAAGTAATGTTTTTTGCGAAGTATCTAAGGGAATTTCCTCAGGTACCGTGATGACATCTACTCGAAATGCAATATTGCTTAATTCGCTAACATATGAAACCCATAAGGCTTGCTTGTTGGTGTTGCCAATGCTGACTTTGGTAGTTTTCCAAGAGGGAATAGTCGGAAACTGAACAGAAAATTTTTGCTTATCGTAGGTATATTTTTTCCAAGTTATTGTTTGTACTGGATTGTTTGAACGAGTTGGTTTGGGCGAAAATGTTGCCAGAAGGAGAGTGAGTACGAACACTAAAGATACAATGACGATATATTTTTTATTCATACAATACTTAGGTATTATACTCGGATGCAAAAGAAGTGTCAAACAAATAGACTGTTAGGAAGAGCTAAATACTTTAATAAATTGTTGGTTCATCTGCGGCAGGTATAATTGCTTCTTCATCTGCAAGTTCCTTACCAATTTCTTCTGGTTTTTCATCGTGTGATTTACGCAATTTTATTTCGCGTAAGAAAAATGAGGTAATAAAAGCGGCTAACATAAAAAAAGACGCAATAAAAAAGACATCGGTTATTGCAGAAGCGAAAGCTACTCTAGTTTTTTCGACAAAATTTTGAAATGCAATAAGCGCTTGCGGTTTAATGACAGGTGGCAGTTTTTGTAAAACTGCATCTATTTGTTCTCGACCAGGACCTATGAGGATTGCTTGGAGCTTATTCGCATCCAAGTTAGAAGTAAACGCGGCATTGACTTGAGCGATCATTTTTACAAAAGGATCTGCAGATAAATCGCCTAATTGTGTATTTAAACGATTGTTGAGAACACCGCCTAAAATAGCAGTACCAACAGTTGCACCAATGCTCCTAAAAAGCTGTGTAGATGCTGTGACAACGCCTAATTTGGAATGATCAAAAGCATTTTGTACGGCCAGTGTAAAAATGGGAAATGTTATTCCGAGTCCAATACCGGCAGCTATCATTCTCAACACTAAGAATGTTTGTGATGTTGTGGAGTCCATGGTTGAAAGCAAAAGCATGGCGCATGAAGCAAGAGCTAAACCGAACATAGCCAATGTTTTGTATGTACCAGTTCGCGAAATGACTTGGCCAGATATAATTGCCGCCGTTACCATACCCAACATCATCGGAGTCAAAATTGCTCCGGAATTGGTGGCGCTGGCACCTAAGACCAGTTGAGCAAAAAGTGGGATGTACAGAATTGCACCAAACATACCAAATCCGGTAAGAAAGATTATGATCATCGACACAGTAAAAATGGAATTCTTAAATAAACTTAAAGGGATGATGGGCTCCTGTGCAACTCGTTCTATAAAAACAAAAGCAATAAAAGATACGAGAGCTGAGATAAAAAGACCAATGATTTGTACAGAATTCCAGTCGAATTGATTTCCTCCCCAGACTAACCCCAGAAGAAGACATACGAGTCCAACAGTGAGAAACGCAGCACCAGCGTAGTCAATCGATCGTTTAACCGAGTGGTCGGGTTTAATCTTAGGCATGAAAAAACCAATGACGACAAGAGCCAAAATACCTACAGGAACATTGATGAAAAAAGCCCATCTCCAGGAAGCGTTGTCAGTTAGCCAACCTCCAAGTGCAGGCCCAATAATCGACGCCAATCCAAAAACTGCACCAAAAAGTCCTTGCCAGCGACCTCTTTCGGCAGGAGGGAAGAGGTCGCCTATGACAGCAAATGCATTGGCAAAAATTGCTCCCGCACCAAGTCCTTGGATACCGCGGAAGATAATTAACTGGAACATGTTCTGTGAGAGACCACTGAGAATCGATCCAACAACAAAGATGGCGACTGCGGCCATGATGAAATACTTCCTTCCATAAATATCAGATAGTTTGCCGTAAATAGGCACAATGACAGTTGAAGCAAGCAAATATGAAGTAATGACCCAGCTCAAATGTTCGAGTCCTTGAAGATCTTGGACAATTCTGGGCATAGCAGTGGCGACGATTGTTTGGTCAAGCGCCGAAAGGAGCATGGCCAACATCGTACCGACCATCACGGCTATTTTCTGGCTTTTGGGGATTTTAGCTAACATATCAGGTATTCATTATACATGAATGGAGTTAGTTAAGATATTCCTCATTGATCTTGATATCTTTGTGGTTGATGATATCGCCGACGAGATTGATTGTTAGGTGGTTTGGTGTTTTCTGCATATTGCTAATCGCCGATATTAACGCTTCCTGGTTATTACCAAGTCGCATTTCGTTGACTACATAGAGAGATTGAAGACGATATGAAGTGGGATACGCTTTCAATCCAGACAAAATAACTTTGCGTGCAGCTGTGTTATTATGTTCAATCAGAAAACTGGCGATGACTTTATAAATTATTTTCGCATGATAATCATCTCCGTAACTATGTGTCTCAGCTGCTAAAATGTAATATTTCTCTGCATTCTTCAGATCGTTCAAGTGTTGATAAGTTTGGGCGAGAAGTAATAAATTGGCATCGTAGGCAAACATATCGACTGATTGTTTAAGATGAGCGAGAGCTTGTTTATATTGACCTTTTTGGTAAAAAGCTAAACCCAAATTTCCTTCTGTAGAAAAATTAGTGGTAATCTCCGAATCGTGAGCGAACAAGGTCACTTCATCTTTCCAGTTGGTTGTCCTTATATAGCTTCGAGTTGCTAGAAGTACTAATACTATAAGTGTCAATAAAGTCACATTTTTTGAATTGAATCGAATATTAACGTTGTTAATCAAAATCCCCAGCATTCCAAGCAACCCGATTATGGGTACATAAAACCAGCGATTAGAGACAGTATAATCAAGCGGAATAATTTGCAGATAAAGACACAGACTAGTTACAAACCAAATCATGAAAAAAATGAACTTAGGCAACTCTTTTGGATATTTTTGTTTTAATTTAATCGCTATTAAAACAAAAGCAATTGAGAAAAATATAAGAATCGTGATGGGCAAATAAAAACCCCAAAAAGATAACGATGTGATTGTCCATTGTTGGTTGGTTACGAGTTGTATTGGTAGGAAAAATGTTCTCAAGTAATACGTAATAATTGCCGGAATATTAAAGACTCTTTCTATAAAAGATAGCCTCATAATAGGTACAAGTTGATCAGTTACAAAAATTACACCGGCAAAACTTAAACGCAAATAAAAATATACTGCGCCTGCAAATACAATTGGAATTAACGAATAAGTGAATAATTTTCTTTTAAAAATAAGATCAAAACAGAGGATAAGAATTCCAAAATATAAACCTTCTTCTCGAGATATAGCGCCAAGCAACAACAATACAAAAATGAGGGGATACTTGATTGACCAATGCAGTTTTTCGTTGGTATTAATAAGAAACGCACTGAGTCCAAACATCACAAACATTGGGCCAGCAGCAGCGCTTATAAATGTGACTGACACAACGTTCATCGGGTGAATGAGAAAAATGAGCGCTAGTAAGAAAGCAATTTTTTCTTTCATAAATTTTCTGAAAAGAAGAAAAATAAGAGACGTATTTATTAGATGAATACAGAATTGAAATATCTTAAATATATACGCTTGTTCGTGAAAAATATTAAGCAGCAGAGAGTAATAAGTGGCCGTTAATGGTCGGTAGTGACTTGGTCCTGTAAATTCTGTTAGCGTAAAAAGTTTATGAAGATTAAACGGTACCAGATCGCTATTGTAAAGAATATATCGTTTATCAAGCCAAATAAAATCATTAAATATACTAGATGTGTAGACGAGTAGACCTAAAAAAAGGAAGGCAATGAAATATTTATTTTTTCCCAGGAGCAATACTATTGGATGCGATTTCATTATACCTAGAATAGAATATTATACTGTAGAATAGAAATATGACGCAATTGGGATTCCATCATCATCACAGAATGAAGCATGCTGGAAAAAAACTTACCAAAGGCCAGAGAAACCTCAATCAATTAGTTGATGCAACAATTTATATTATGGCGACTCTCGGTGCACTTGTTTTCGTTCCTCAGATGATTGACGTCTGGACGAGAGCTGACATTGGTGCTGTTTCACTTTTTTCCTGGTTCGGTATGTTGATAGGTAGTTTGTTTTGGATAATATACGGATTAGTACATCAAGCAAAACCGATTATTTACTCCAGCGTTTTGGGTGCGGGTATTCAACTGCTTATAATCGTGGGGATATTGGTGCATTGATAAATTCTTAAGGCATTATGGTCAAAAACAAAAACCTATTCATTATTGCTCTGATTGCCCTTGTGAATATGTTGGGGTATGGGATTATCATTCCGATCTTGTATGCGTATTCGAAGAGGTTTGGATTGACTGATTTCCAACAAGGATTGCTTTTCGCCTCTTTTTCGATTTGCCAATTTATTTCAACGCCAATTATCGGTCGCTTATCTGATAAATATGGTAGAAGACCAATGCTTTTGGTGTCAATTTGTGGAACTGCCGCCTCTTTTTTTCTGATGGCTTTTGCACCCAATGCCATTTTTTTGTTGCTGGCGCGGTGTTTGGATGGAATAACAGCTGGAAATATACCAGTAGCATTTGCCGTGATTTCTGATTCAACAAAACCCGAAGAGAGAGCAAAAGCATTTGGTATTATCGGTTCGGCTTTTAATTTTGGATTTATATTTGGTCCGGCGATAACTGCACTAACTGTTGGATTTGGACAATCGACACCATTTATTATTGCAGGAGTCATAACGCTTATTGCCGTCATTATCACAGCGCTTTTTCTACCCGAGACTAATCAGCATATGGGTGAAGTGAAACACGGCAAGTTGTTTGATATTCCGCGACTGTGGCATACATTATTCGATCCCAATATCGGGGCGACATTTATTATTTCTCTGGTATTTTTCCTAGCTTTTTCCTGCGCCATTATCTATGGATTTCAGCCTTATACAATGAATGTTTTACACATTACACCATCCCAAAATGCCTATCTTTTCACGGTATTTGGAATAGTCGGCCTAATTTCGCAGTCTTTTTTCGTAGCCCGTTTCTCAAAGCGTTTAGGTATGAAGAAATCTTTCTCAATGGGATTGTTATTTACTGCATTGTCATTTACCATTATGTTTTTTTCCCGTTCATTGCCATTTTTTGTCTTGGCATCGCTGATTTTGGCTCTTTTCAACGGAGTAGTGCAAACCTTGCTTCCGACAATTTTATCTCAGGAAACCGATGCTAAGTCTCAAGGATCGATCATGGGTTTGAATACCTCCTATCAAAGTATCGGTATGATCATCGGCCCGATTCTTGGAGGATTGATTGCGACTATTTATATACCTTTGCCATTTATTGTTGGTGCTGCCTTGGTCGTGCTCTGTTATTTTCTCTCTTTTAGAGTGCTGCGCCCAGAGGTCAAAGAGGAATCTGCCTTCTGAAATTCACTTTGATTGATCGAAATTGAAAAATGTAGTATACTTCTTGCAATGGGGAGATTTATTTTACCTGCGTTATATATTAACAAAAGCTTAAATACTTCAAAACCTTAACTACGAATGGAGGTGTTATAAATGGAAAAAAATAAATTATTTGTCGGCAGCTTGCCTTGGTCAATTAATTCAGATTCATTAAGAGAATTATTTGCGCAATACGGTGAGATTACTGAAGCAGTGGTTATCAATGACCGTGATTCAGGCAGATCAAAAGGATTCGGATTTGTGACTTTTGCCAATGAGGAATCAGCTCAAAAAGCCCTTGAAATGGATGGAAAGACAGTTGAAGATAGAACAATAGTTGTTAATGTCGCCAAGCCTCGTGAAAATAGAACGGGCGGATTTCGACGTGACAACAACTTTAGACGAGATAAGAGAAATTATTAATGATTAAGTACTAAATATGTCAAAAGGATATACCAATCTTTGCATGCGATGCGGGAAGGATCGTGTAGTGGCCAAAATATGGCAAGAAAAGATGGGCAATTCGACTGTTATCACCAAAGAAATGGTTTGCCCAGATGAAGATTGTCAGAAGAAAGTGAATGCCGACAACAAGAAGCAGCAAGATCGGTATGCCAGTCTGAAGCTCAAAAACGCTCAAAGACTTGTAGCCAGGAGAGCTGCCATAGACGCTGAGCGCGCAGCAAAAAGTTAACAATTATTTGTACACATATGACTAAGAGAAGAAGAGGTAGTAAAAAGAAATCTCAGATGAAGAGAAAGATGCATGGAAGCACAAAGAAACTTATAAGACGAAGAAAAGCAGCTCGCTAATCTTAGTTAATAATTTTTTTGCTGAAAGTCTACTGTAGTATCTTTATTGATCGATAAAGCAAAGCATTCGTAACAGCCGTGTACCCATTTGCTCCTATAAAAAACCTCAGTTTTACTTGAGTCTTTGATGGCGGTTTTACAGAATGGGCAAACGAAGCTTAAACGTACGCTTTTTTTGGTATGTAAATGCATCGTTATAAGTATAGTCTTTTTATGGCAATATGCAAATAATCAAGCATTTTTAGTATTAATATGATATAATAACCTTAGTTCTGATAAGAAAGATAAGGAAAACCTACTTTGTAACGTTTGTTATTCTGCATCTAATCTTCTCATAATTTGCTTATGTACACTCAAAGGAATCGTGTCGAACATCATGGTCATTCAGGCAACCGCCGTTTCCCCCGTTTTATGGGGAGGAATCAGCCGAGCGACAAAGCCAATGCGAGGCTGATACAGGCAATTCGCTCGAACCAATTTGTCAAATCGGCGCCTACTGACGTGGACAAAAGAGCTCAAATTCACGCCAGTTTTAGTGAGTTTCCTATCAGTGACCAACTGAAAAAAAACTTAGAATATAAAAAATATTCGACGCCTACTCCCATACAAGACGAAACCATCACGCATATTATCGAAGGCCGCGACATTATCGGTATTGCCAATACTGGAACAGGTAAAACTGCGGCATTTTTGATTCCATTAATCAATAAAGTTTCACTGGACAAAAATGAAAAAGTTCTCATCATTACACCTACTCGGGAATTAGCTCTCCAGATTAATGAAGAATTTCATAGCTTCTCAAACGGTATGAGGATTTTTTCAACTCTTTGTATTGGCGGAACAAGTACCAATAGACAGAGAAGTGATTTACGAAGGAATACTAATTTTTTAATTGGTACACCGGGAAGAATAAAAGATATGGTTAGGTCAGGTAATCTCAATTTATCTCAATTTCAATCAGTAGTTTTGGACGAAGCCGACAGAATGGTTGATATAGGATTTATTCATGATATTAAATATTTTATTTCACTTTTGCCTACAGAAAGACAATCGCTTTTTTTCTCAGCTACAATTGGTAATCGGGAATCTGAAATTATTCAATCGTTTGTACGCAATCCGGTCGCTGTTTCTGTGAAACAGCAAGAGACGCCTGTCAACATTGAGCAATCTTTAATTAAAGTTGTAAGTAAAGACAAAAAAGTTGATCAGTTGCATGATTTATTGATTCAAAAAGAATTCAGTAAAACATTGATTTTTGGAAGAACTAAATGGGGTATCCAAAGGTTGACCAATGACTTGATAGAGCGAGGATTTAAAGCAGATTGTATCCATGGCAATAGATCTCAATTTCAGAGACAACGTGCTATCGAACGTTTTAAAAGAAACGAAGTTTCTATTCTACTTGCGACCGATGTGGCATCGAGAGGATTAGATATAAACAATGTCAGTCACGTGATCAATTACGATCTACCTGCTTCGTATGAAGACTACGTCCACAGAATTGGTAGAACTGGTAGAGCCGAGAATAAAGGCATCGCGCTTACTTTTGTTGATTAAGGTGTAGGAGTGGGTGTCGGAGTTGGAGTATCTGTAGGCGCAGTTGTCGGCGAAGTACTCGTGCCAGTAGGTGTAGCCGCTGAGGTAGGCGCAGTTGTCTCAAAAATCTTACCGCCCGTAATAACTACAACATCAAATTCACTTCCGCTATCAAGAGGAGTTGAATCTACTTTAATATCCGTGAAAGTCCCTTCGAGAGCATTACTAATATCTTTGGCTACTGATTCAAATCCTTCTTTGGCAGAAATAGTAGTAGTTTTATGATTATAGTCGGCTGCGTTGTCTGTTTTGATATTGTCTGCGTTATAGCCTGCTTTTTTGATGGCATCTACTGCCGTACCTGCTTGACCTGGAGTACCAGTGCCATTTTGCACCTGTATTTTTACTTTACTTTTATCTATTTTGGGCGTTGGTGATGGAGACGGCATTTCGGATACTGAAGTATTTGATTCCTCTTTGGAAGATTGGCCATTTTTCTTGAATAAGAAGAAACCGCCCACGATCGCTGCAATAATCAGAATCAGCACAATAAACATCATTAATTTACTTTTGCTCTTTTTCGGTTGGTTAGTATAAGATGCAGTTGTTTCTGCCATGAGTAAATATTGCTACAAACAATTATAGTACTATTTTTTAAATTTGCACGCGCAGATATTACTAGTGGAAAAATCTCACCAGAAGCGAGGCAATTGTCCCCAAAGTATAAGTCAGCGCAGAATAAGAGGTATAAGGCAGTTTTTTATAGGTTTTTTTGGAGGTAAAGAGAAGAAAAAAGATGACAATAGTCGTTATTACAGAATAAATAAGGCCCACCAACACTCGATCAAACGCAGCATAGGCAAAAATAGCTAGAGCAAATACTACCGCATTTATTACTAGAATTACCCAATTTTTTCTATCAAAAGTTTGAGTCGAACTTTGCCTTTCAAGTAAGATAAGAGGGATTACAAGTAAAAATGCGCCGATAAAATACAATATATTCCCAAAATAATAATCATTAAAAAACGAGCTTCCGCAAAATCCTTCTGCAACGATTTTGGTATTACAAAAAGTATTAAAAATGAAGCTAGCAACTTCATGCACTCCGTTACCTGTGGCATAAAAATAAATTCCAGTTATAAACAGGACACACAATATTAAATTTTTGCGTTTCTGTAACAAGGCAAAATTATTTGTCAGTTCCCTAAAAATCATAAATGGTATGAGTACAGTCGCAAAAATGATGATGACTATCTGTACAATTTCATGAAGTCTTAAGAAGTTATATGGTTGCAGAAAAATTTTGGTTGTTGGGGAGAATCTCTCTACAGTCACAAGAAGCACGCTTAAGGATGAAAGCGTTAGCCAAAGATTGAGTCTTTGCATATTGCATATAATACCAAAAAATATTTTCAAACAGATTATATAATGTCTCTATGAATAAACGTAGAGTAGAACTGGATGCCATGCGCATAGTCGCTATATTGTTTGTCATCACGATCCATGTAGTAATGCCGTATATCGATTATCCGCCTTTTTTTGCTACCAATACATGGTGGATTATCTCGCTTCTAAATGCTTTCTCGCGTGTGGCGGTACCGATGTTTATTATGATTAGCGGTACTTTGGTGCTCATGAAAAAAGAAGATGCTCGAGCATTTTTTAAAAAAAGAATGACTCGCATAATTTTGCCGTTACTTTTTTGGTCAGGTGTATATTTTGCTTGGAGAAGAATTTTTTGGGGACATTACATACCCTGGGATAAAATGGGGCAGGATTTGTGGGAAGGAACTACAACATATCATCTATATTTCCTTTATATTATTGCTGGTTTATATGCTATTACACCTTTACTGCGACGCTATGCTTTGAATATTTCGAAGATCTCTAAAAAATGGTTGACAGTAGTTTTTTTTGCATTGGGAATGGGATTGCAATTTATTGATTTTAATTTTTTTCCTATTTTTAAAATTGGCATAATACTTTTCTTACCATATATAGGTTATTACTATGCAGGTCATCAGTTTGAAAAAATTTCATTGAAAAAATCCAAGGTAGCTATTTTCTTTGTATGCTATTCTCTTCTTGCAATAATTACAGCTTATTTGAACTTTCAAAATATGAAACTTGTTGGATGGAGTAATACATCTATGAATGTAACACTGGCTAGATATTTTTTGGAGAATCTGAGTATTAATATCATCTTGATGTCTTGTGTGGCTTACATATTTTTTCTGAATTTTTTCAAGAGTATTAAATTTAAAAAATCGGTTTCAGAGAGAATAACGAGTATATCTTTTTTTGTGTTTGGTGTTTATCTAGTCCATCCGATTGTTATCGATGTGATTAACAGATTTACAAAACTAGGAGTGGGTGTACTGGGTCATTTTGTACTCATTACGATTCTTTTTAAAATCGTGCTTACCGCCGCTTTATCATTTCTCATAGTGATTGTGATCAAAAAGCTTCCTAAATCCAAATACATAATAGGTTAATATAGAAGATAATTTGAAGATTTTCTTCAGCTGTTCTTCAGAATTGATTGTTACCATTTCTCGAAAATGAAAAAACTTATTCTTTCAATAATTTTGGTTTTAGCTTTTGCACTCTATAGTGTGCATGTACAAACTGATAATGAGTCTTCAGAAGTTATCAAACCAACCAATTCTCCCACTCCACAATCAACAAGTAATAGTGTTAGTATTCAACCCACCGACACACCAGCTGTTGCTAAAAAATTTAAGGACGGGCAATACACAGGCCAGGCTGTAGATGTCTTTTACGGTCTCATTCAGGTACGAGCAACTGTCAGTAATGGTCAACTTACAGATATAGAGTTTTTACAGCACCCCAACGATCGAAGGCAGTCTGTGGAGATTAATCAAATTGCTATGCCTGTTCTCCGACAAGAAGCCATTCAAAATCAAAATGCTCAAGTAGATATTGTTTCTGGTGCCACTGACTCGAGTCAGGGTTTCATCGAGTCATTGGGCTCAGCGCTTGCTCAAGCAAAATGATATGAAAAAAACAAAAAATATCATGGGCATGACAATTATTGTCGAAGTCGTTGATACAAAAGTTCTTGAACAAGACTTGGATGATATATTTGACTACTTTACCTATATAGATCAAAAATTTAGCACTTATAAGGAAAATAGTGAAATTTCACAGATCAACCAAGGTAAACTGGCTAAAAAAAATTGGAGCCACGAAATGAAACTGATTTTTAAACTAAGCGAAAATACCAAAAAAGAAACGGCAGGATATTTTAATATTTATTTTAATCATAAATATGATCCATCGGGAATTGTGAAGGGCTGGGCGATCCATAAGGCGAGTAAATTATTGGAAAAAAAGGGTTTCCATAACTTCTATGTAAGTGCGGGTGGGGATATCCAGGTGAAAGGCGTTAACAATCGAGGAAAGAGTTGGCAGATTGGATTAAAAAATCCCTTCGACACAAAAGCTCTTGTGAAAGTTTTACAACTTACTGATAAAGGGTTTGCAACATCCGGTGTATATATTCGTGGTCAACATATCTACAATCCTCATTTGCCAGGAAAAAAAATAGATAAAATTATTAGCCTAAGCGTTATTGGGCCAAATATATATGAGGCTGATAGATTTGCAACTGCGGCTTTTGCCATGGATGAAAAAGGAATTGAGTTTATCGAGCAGCTATCGGGATACGAAGGATATATGATAAATCGCGATGGGATAGCTACTTATACTTCTGGTTTTAATAATTACCTTCTCAAAAGATGAATTTAATTGACTCATATCTAAATAAAACTACCATGTATCACCTTATGGAACTTTTTTTGGAGGTTTTGATCGGAGTAGCAGTGGTTTTAAGTTTTTTTCATATTTTGCCCTTTAATCCCATTATGCTTCTTGTATCCGCTCTGTTTTTATATATAGTTTGCTGGGGTACTAATTATCTTTTCTCACAAGTTTTTGAAGCGACTACTAATAATGAATCGGCAACTATCACCGCACTTATTTTAGCTCTTATTATTAATCCACCGAAAACAGCGCATGACTTCGTGTTCCTATTTTGGGCCGCCGTACTTTCGATGGCATCGAAGTATATCCTTGCTATTGGGAAAAAACATATTTTCAATCCAGCAGCCATAGCAGTTGCCTTAACTGCCTTTGGCATTAATGCTGCCGCTACCTGGTGGGTGGGAAATTTGGTGATGACACCTTTTGTTGTCGGTGGAGGTCTTCTGGTTGCACGAAAAATCCAACGGGAAGATATGATGTATGGTTTTTTTATAACCACTCTTTTAACAGTAGTTTTAGCATCAATTTTTAAACAAATTAATTTGGTGACAACTTTAGATGCATTATTATTACATTCATCACTTTTTTTCTTCATGTTCGTTATGTTGACCGAACCTCTGACTACGCCGCCTACGAAGCGATTACAGATATTTTATGCAATATTAGTTGGGATACTTTTTTCCCCATATGTCCATATTGGTAAAATTTATTTAGCGCCAGAATTAGCTCTTGTGATAGGTAATATTTATTCTTATTTAGTCTCACCGAAAGCAAAATTAATGTTGAAGTTGAAAGAAAAAATCAAACTTTCTGTGGACACTTACGATTTCGTATTCGCTTCTCAAAACAATCTCTCTTTTATACCTGGACAATACATGGAATGGACATTACCTCACACTCATCAGGACTTAAGAGGAAATCGCAGATACTTTACGCTAGCTTCTTCTCCAACTGAGAATTCTGTTCGAATAGGTGTCAAGTTTTACGAGCAGGCCAGTAGTTTCAAAAAAGCAATGTTTGCAATGGATCAAAAAACAAGCATAGTTGCTTCGCAAATCGCAGGTGATTTTACTTTACCAAAGGATACGAATAAAAAAATAGTCTTTATTGCCGGAGGCATTGGTGTTACTCCTTATCGCAGCATAATTAAATATTTACTTGATAAAAATGAGAGACGAGATGTTGTACTTCTTTACTCAAATAAATTTGTTTCCGAGATTGTTTATAAAGATATATTCGATCAAGCAGAAAAACAGTTGGGTTTACACACAATATATACTTTAACTGATAAAGAATATTTACCTTTGAATTGGCAAGGGGAGGTTGGGAGAATCAATGAGAATATGATTAAGCAAAGAATTCCAGATTATCAAGAAAGGTTATTTTACTTATCTGGACCGCATGATATGGTCAAGGCCTTTGAACAAACCTTAAGGCAGATGGGTGTGAAGGCAAATCATATCAAAATCGATTTTTTTCCGGGGTTTGTTTAATGTTTTGAATTTTGAGGTGATTGTATTAGTTTTTGAAAAGTCCTTCTTTGAGTTCTTCTAATGAAAATTCCACTTCAAAAGTCGTTCTATCTCCTACATTCACAAACAACGATAGTTTATCCTGTGAGTTTTTTTTGATTACTCCTCCACAAGAATAAACTACTCTTCTCAGTTCAGGATGGAGTTCGTCAACCAATGGCTTACCATCCTCGCTTAAAAAATTATCTGGAGTGAGAATTGGTTCAGGAGCAACAGTCACTTCATAGCTGTTTTCGTGACGGGTAAGCTTAGCCCGTCCGATGCTATAGACATATTTTTCCTTACCTCCGATAATTTGTTTTGAAATCCCATGAATAATAAATAGAGCTTCGGTAGAATTCAACCAAATAGGCGGCATAGTTGTACCTATTCTCCAGGTTGCCCATGGCAAATTTATAGGAAAATCTATATGCGCAAGCTTTTCGGGTATCTGAGAATGAATTGAGAATACAAGTAATTTATGGTTAAAATCATCGGTATCAGGTCGAAATAAATAATTATGGGCGTCTATCGGTGTAAGATTTTTTCCAGGACCAAACGTCTCTATGATGAGAAACGGTGGCATCTCGTGTCTCCAATAATTTAGAGAATCGATTCTCACTATCGCAGGAAATGGAATAGGTTTACCGGCTTTATTTCTTAGTACTGCAGTAAGACCAATTATGAGATTTTCATCAGTTAGTTCTAACGCACGAGGATCTTCTAAGTTTATACCATCGTAAATAGGTTTCCATATCACTTTCTCTTGCAATATTTTTCCATCAGTGCCAACCTCGAAAAGTTTTAATAATCCTGTATCCGGCTCGCCTGATTCTCCAGGTTTGGCCACTTCGCGACCTATGCAGTATAAAGAGTCTTGATTGGGGTTTTGCCATACGGCCAAGTTATACCGAGCAACATCAACTTCTGGAAAAATATTTTTTATTTGGTGGATTTTCATTTAATATAGTTCTCTTACCGTCAAGTTAGATATCAAATAAGAGATAAGTGATTCTGCGCCTTGATTCTTATTTACTCGGTCGTGATGTAATCCATCATAACATCCTCCCGACTGATAATCATAGAGAGATGTATTAAGACTATTGTTTCCGAGAAACCAACTGAAGCAAGTATTAGCTAAACTAATATAATTCTTATCCTTCGTAGTGATGTAAGCACTTTTTAAAGCCATGATCATTGAAGCAGGATCTTCGGGTTGTTGGTCGTATTTACTCCTTTTTTTATGATTCAAGTACCAATGCGATTGTCCGATAGGGCGATACATATTGGTTGAGAAAGTTTTGCTAATAAGAAATTTCAAAGACTGGAGCCCTTTATCTACATACTGTTTTTTGCCAGTTACATCACCTGCGATGATTAGGCTCTCCGAAAGTAGTGCATTATTGTATGAGAGATGTCGCTCAAACCACATCCATGATTTGACGGAGCTTTGTTTAAGTGCGTCTACTAATGAATCGGCATATGTTGTGATGTAGCTGAGCAATTCTTGCCGATGATCGGGGAGAGCTCTTTGGGCCAGTGCCAGAGCTTTTATGGTATAGGCCTCTGCGCGTAAATGAGATGCTTTTAGCCCACTTCCAAGTGAACGTAAAAACATATCTTTGGCATCATTTCTCATTTTACGCGACAGTTTCTGATTGCTCATAACTTCTCCTAGGGCCCAAAGAGCTCGCGATTGTGTTTCTGTTAAGTCCTCCTTGGTGTTTTGTGTGGTTGGAGTTTTATCGTTGAATCTGATGTAATTGGTAAAAGACCCATCGGTACGTTGGCACTTTTTAATAAATGAGAAATAGAGCTTGATTAACTTTTTCAATTGTATGGTATTTTTTTGTTTAATCATCATACTGCACACGATCAAAGCTCGTGCATTGTCATCAAGTGTGTATCCAGAATCGGTATTAGGGGTAGTTAATGATGCGAACTGGAAAAGCCCAAAATCATCGGTCATGGTCATAAGGTGTTTAATATTTAGGGCAGGAAGAGTCGTTTCTGATAGTAAGTCTACGTATTTTTTTGCGACATTACTCCAAAGCATAGGTCGTGTTTTTTCGTATGCGGAAAGACGCATTTTTTTAAGTCTTTTTTTATCGGAAAGCAAATCTAATATGGCCGATGTCAGAGCAGGCGTATCTTTGATCGGTACCAATCGACCTGTTTCACCACTAATGAGTTCTTTCGCCTGGGTAAATTCTGTACTGACTACAGCTAATCCCGATCCCAATGCATACGATAGTGTTCCACTAACAGCTTGATTAGGATTTGTTGATGTTGAGATATAAATGTCAGTAGCTTTCAAAAAATCTTGTAAATCAGGTAAATCTAAGTACTGATTATAAAATTTCACATGTTTTTCGAGGTGAAGATCTGTTACAAGTTGAGAAAGTTCAAGACGATACTTTTCTCCTTCCTGTCTTCTGACAACTGGGTGAGTTTCTCCAAGAATAAGATAGATAATCGATGGATATTTTTTTATAATTTCTGGTAACGTCCGAATGGCATATTCAATGCCTTTACCCCGACTAAGGAGTCCGAAAGTACTCAATACAATATGCTTCTCGAGCTCAAGTTTTATTTTAAATTTTCTTGGATCTGAAAAAGGAGTTGGATGAATACCGTGGGGAATCACATAAATTTTACCAATGCTCTCTGGATATATATTTTGGATGATTGTTTTTGAATTTTGAGTCAGAACGACAATAACGCGTGCAAAATGAACAATTTTTTCAGTTACATCCTTCATTGTAGGATTCGGGTTGGGTAGCGTCGTATGTAAAGTTACGAGAATAGGTTTTTTACACTGTTCCATGAAAGTCAGAATTTTTTCTCCCTCGGGACCGCCGAAAATGCCATACTCATGCTGTAGTATTATTCCCGAAACCTCGGGGTCGTTATTGATAGTTTGAGCCAGTTTTTTATGATCATTGGTGCTATTTTGATCGATTTCCCATTTAACTTCCCGAGGATATCTATACGTGTCAAGAGGAGTTAAGTTAAAGGCTGCCACTTTACAGGCGCGCTGTGAGTCGAGTAGTTTCTGAGTCGAGTGGAGGAGGTCTTGAGTAAAAGTAGCAATACCGCATTCACGAGGAGGATATGTACTAAGAAAGACTATGGTATTTTTTTGAGTATTTATTCTCTATTATACTCTTAGTTTATAAACATTACAAATACTATCAAACTATATCATGGGTGACTGGGCGAACGAGCTTCGAATCCAAATGCTCGCTTAATTGACAATAATTAGTCGGTATGTAAGAATAAAGCATGGAACAACAGCAATCATCAATAGAAGCTACACCTCAAACACCTTTGCCATCATCTCCTTCCAAAAATTATTTGCCATTAATTATCGGAGGAATCTTATTTTTGATTCTTTTAGGAGGAGTAAGTTATTTCTTAGGAATGAAATCATCACGAAGTAAAGTAGTTGTGATTTCTCCTACTTCGATACCGACATTGCATCCTACCAACCTTCCTACCGCTACTGTTACAGTTATTTCTGACCAAACTGCTGATTGGAAAACTTATACCAACAACACATTTCATTTTTCATTTAAGTATCTTCCAGATTGGACAGTTAGAGACTTTTCAACCGAAAGAACAATGGAAGCACAACCATATGACTTTATAATTTATAAGCAAGAAGATGGTTATCCATCTCAGAATCAAAATGCTTCTTGGGTAAGCCTGCAATTAGCGACTTATGATATGTTGGCAAAATTTCGATCCCAGCCCTACAATGAGAAAATAACCGATGAGCCAATTCAATTAGGAAATCTTCAAGCTACAGAAACAACAATTGAAAATAAAGTATCGGGAAATTCCTTATGGATTTCTGGAAAATTAGGAGATAAATATTTTGCTCTGCACTTTGTAAGTAGTGATCCCAATGGAATAAGACCTTACTTTGAACGTATTGCTAAAAGTCTTACTTATATTAAATGAAGTTGTTACAAGAGTCTGAAAACGTGTGGGTGACTGGACGAACGAACTTCGAATCCAAATGCAACTTTTAATTTTAGTTTTATTAAAATTATT
>CAYLXX010000002.1:53842-55856 GCA_964387955.1 uncultured Gammaproteobacteria bacterium | reverse complement strand
TGGAAGAAATTGAAGAATTCTCTGATATTGTTGTGGCCGAACGTGCTCAGGAAAGGGCATATGAGCTGGTCAAAAAAATGAAAGACGTTATTCCTCGGCAGCAATTTGAGATTAAAATCCAAGCCCAATATAAGGGTAAAATCATCGCGTCTGAGCGGCAATCTGCTTACCGAAAGGATGTGTTAGTCAAAGGCGGGAAAACAGTTGGCGGCGGTGACTTTGGACGTAAACGTAAACTACTTGAGAAACAAAAAGAAGGCAAAAAGAAAATGAAAATGGTCGGCCGCGTCGAAATACCCAAAGAAGCGTTTATGAAACTTTTTAAAAGAGGCTAAAATTTACATACATTTATTGCCATATCCTCTATATAAAGTTCCTGCATCATCTTTATAGAGGTAAGTTCCATCTCCCAGGTCTTTAACAATTTGATCGCTCTTCATAGCGAAACAAACACTCTTGACTGGCCAATGAGAATAGTCTGTAGTGCTAGTTGGAGCGGGTGATGAAATAGTGGGAGCAATTGTACTAATTGGTTCCACTTTTGGATTAGCTGTTTGGCGACCAGCGTAAAACATACCCATACCAGAAAAAACTAAGATAATAAGAGCAATGAAAATAAAAAAAGGTCGAATAAAATTTGGTTTTGGTTTAGGAGTTTCAGTGGTAATTTGAGATTGAGGCTGTGATGGTATTGGAGTGTAGTTTAATTCAGGCATTATTTGATTCTCTCAGAGATAATGTCCTATGTCAAACTTCGGTCCATTTGATATTAGTATCTTTTTTCATGAACGTATACTGGCGTTTGGCATATTGCATTTCTATCGTGACCCAGCGGTCAACCAATTCTTCATAACTTATATCGCCAGTTAAATATTGGTAAATTTCAAGACAAGCATTAGCAGAGAGACCTGGATCTTGGAGTTCATATCCTTCTTTAAGCAATGTTTTCACTTCTTCAATTGCTCCTTTTTTTAGTCTGTCGCTGACCCTATATCTTAGAGCTTTTTTTAAATCTACTCGATTTGGGTAATAAAGACCAATAAAGTTGACATTAAAATCGGAAAAAAAATCGCTGTAGGTAAAATTTGATTGAGTTTCAAAGGTTTTGTTTTGTTTGGCGATTTCTATTTTTCGTATGAGTCTGCGCGGATTATATGTATCGCTCTCGTTGAGCTTTTCAAGCATTTGGGGCGAATATTTTCTTAAGATATCTTGGAGTTCAGGTACTGTTCTAGGAGCAAGTTGTTTGCGCAACTCCCAATCAGGTTTTATACCTTGAGTTTGTATGCCGTAGAGAAGATGAGCTAGGTAAAAATACGTTCCGCCAACTATGATTGGTGTAATCTCCTGTTTAGTAAGCGAAGAAATAATATCTTTGGTCATCTCGACCCACTCATGCGATGAAAAATGCACCTTTGGATCACAAATATCATACAAGTGTATGGGTATTTGTTTAATAATATCCAAGTCTTTTCCTGAAACTATATCAAGAGATGTGTAAATTTGCCTAGAATCAGCATTGATGAGTTCACCATGATATTTTTTGGCGTACTTGACTGCGAGTTCTGTTTTGCCTGTGGCTGTTTGACCAGTAATGATGATGATATTTTTCATGTAGCCGATCAGCTTATTTGTGTTTGGGTTGTAGACGAGTGGCGTCGATAAGGTTTTTGTAAAGATATAGTACGTCGATTGGTCCGATGCCGCCAGGAGTACCCGTGTAAAAGCTGGCAATATTCTTGATCTCTTTTTCATCATAGTCGCCCACTAATTTATCATTATCGCGTCTTAAGCCTACGTTGAGGAGCATAGCGCCATTTTTGAGATCGCTCAGTTTAATAACTTTGGCACCAGCTGAGGTAATGACGATGTCTGCGGTCTGGTAATATTCTTCTGGATTGTAAGTCTGGGAATTGGTATTTAGAAAATTGATATGAAATTCACTCAAAGTTTTGCCGATTGGCTGACCGCCTGTCATACCGCGACCGATAAGAACAACTCGTTTATTTTTTAA
>CAYLXX010000002.1:3049-53742 GCA_964387955.1 uncultured Gammaproteobacteria bacterium | reverse complement strand
ATGAGCGAATTCTTCAAAGGAAGGTACGGTTTTGAGGTGGATAAACGTGAAGCCCACGCCGATGCGCCGAGCGACATTTTGCTTAATAGTCACAAAAGAACGTTGTTCAGGAGACTCACCGACCAAAATGGCCACTAAATGGGGTTTTCGACCTTTCTTTTTAAGGGCGGAGACCTCTTTTTTGAGCTCTTTTTCGAGTCTGGCCGCCACTTCTTTGCCTGGAAATTTCATAAACTATAACATATTATATCATAGGATTGGCCGTTTTAGCCTGATCTGAAGGATTATTCGACAAAAGTGGCGGCCGCTACTTTGTCTTTGGAGTCCGAAAAGCGCATGAGGATGACCCCTTTGGCCGTGCGTGAGCGTGATGGGATGGATGAAAGCGGTATCTTGACTACTTGGCCATGACCGCTGGTGATAATGACGGTATTTTCACCTGGGTCGATGATCTCGACAAAGGCGACTTTACCCATTTTATCGTCCAACGAGGAAATTTTGACACCTTTACCGCCTCGGTGTTGGCCTTTGAACTGGGCAAGCTTGGTGCGTTTGCCAATACCCCGCTCTGAGATCACGAAAATGTCCTTCTGTATTTCTTTGGGATCAAACACGTCGGCTGAGGCTAATTCATCGTCTCGCTCAAGCTCGATGCCTTTGACTCCGATTGAGGAGCGGCCAGTGATGCGTACTTCCTGTTCTTTAAAGAGAATCGCTTTACCTTGGCGTGTGGTCAAGATGACGTTTTGATTATTGTCCGTGAGTTTGACCCACAAGAGCTCGTCATCTGCTTCGAGTTTGATGGCAATGAGGCCATTGGATCGGATGTTGGCGTATTCTTGAAATGGCGTCTTTTTGACGGTGCCTTTTTTAGTGAACATAAGTACATGCGACTTATTTTTAGCGATTTCTTCGCTTTTATTGCCGTCAAAGGTAAGAATTGAGGTGACTTTTTCATCGGGTCTTAAGGTAAGTAAGTTGACAATAGCTTTGCCTTTTGAGATTCTGGAGCCTTGAGGAATGTCCCAAACTCTTGATTGGAAGACTCTTCCTTGATTGCTGAAATATAGTACATAATCGTGCGTTGTGGCTTTGGTTATATAGTAGACATTGTCGGTATCTTTCGTCTCCATACCCGAAACGCCTTTGCCGCCGCGTTGTTGGACTTTGAATGTTTCACGAGGAATTTGTTTGATATATCCTTCCTTGGTCAAAACGACAAAAACCTCTTTATTCTCGATCAGTTCTTCGTCGCTGATTTCGCCTGGCTTGGCTTTGATAACACGCGTGCGTCGCTCGTCGCCATATTTTTCTCTAAGATATAAAAGCTCATCTTTGATAACTTTGAGAATTTTCATAACATCTTTGAGAAGATCTTCAAGATAAGCGATAAGTTCACGGAGAGTCTTTAATTCATCCTCAATTTTGGATCGTTCAAGGCCAGTTAACCGTTTCAACTGCATGTCAAGAATAGCTTGTGATTGTAATTCAGATAATTTAAAATTTGTCATCAATTTCATGCGAGCTTCTGGTTCGTCTTTGGATTTTTTAATAATTTCAATGACGGCGTCGATATGATCAAGTGCAATTAAATATCCTTCAAGGATATGTGCACGGGCTTTGGCTTGTCTCAATTCATGTTCTGATCGTTTGGTGATGATATTGATACGGTGTTTAAGATAATATTCAAGAATTGATTTAAGAGAAAGAGTCTGAGGCACGCCGTCAACGAGCGCCACGACATTAACTGGAAAAGTAGTTTGAAGTTCGGTGTACTTGAATAAATTATTGAGGACTTTTTTGTAGGAGGCATCTCGCTTAAGCTCGATGACTACGCGAATTCCGTCTCGATCTGATTCATCGCGTAAATCTGAGATGCCGACGATTTTTTTATCAGTTGCTAAGTGAGCGATTTTTTCGACCAACGTTGCTTTGTTTACTTGATAAGGTAGTTGTTTGACAATGATAGCCATACGGCCTTTGCCTAGATCCTCTTCCTCAATGAGTCCGCGAACAAGAATTTTACCCCGACCTGTGGTATATACCTGTTTGATGTCGTTTGCTCCATAGATTATGCCATAGGTTGGAAAATCTGGACCCTTGATGTGAGTCAAAAGATCTTCGACTGTTACGTCAAACAAAATCATATCTTTGGGAGTTTTGATTTGGAACATTTTGTCGTAGTCATCGCCTTGCTCATCGCGAGGCAGTTCTTGCGCTTCTTTGACGACAGCTTTTTCGGGGTTTTTTTCCTCTTTTTTGGCTAATTTAGCTTTATCAATCATGGCCACAAGCGCATCGACGATCTCGGTGAGATTATGAGGAGGAATTTTGGTAGCCATTCCCACTGCAATTCCCTCGGCGCCCATAAGGAGTAAATTAGGAAGCTTAGCCGGAAGATACAACGGCTCTTGCAGTCTGCCATCGAAATTTGGCGTCCATTCAACAGTTTCTTTATCGATATCAACAAGCATCTCCTCGGCAATTTTGGAGAGCTTGACTTCGGTATAACGCATGGCCGCTGCAGGGTCGCCATCGATTGAACCGAAATTTCCTTGACCTTTAACAAGCGGGTAGCGCATTGAAAATTCTTGAGCCATACGCACCAACGCTTCATATACTGGCGCATCTCCGTGAGGATGATATTTACCAAGCACCTCTCCAACAACTGTGGCCGATTTATTAAACCTTCCCGAGAAACCGAGGCCCAATTTATGCATCGCAAACAAGATGCGTCGGTGGACAGGTTTGAGGCCGTCTTTAACATCAGGCAGAGCGCGGGCCACGATAACAGACATCGCGTAATCTAGATACGCGCTCTTCATTTCGGCAGTAATCTCAGTCGAAGTAAGTCCTGTTGGTTTTGGTATTTGTTCGTCGGCCATAAGTAGCAATGTAGATCTTCCCTACAGTCTAATTTTACAGTAAAAAAGGAGCCAACAAAAGAGCAACGATGTTGAGTACTTTTATCATTGGATTAATGGCTGGTCCGGCAGTGTCCTTGTAGGGATCACCGACAGTGTCTCCTGTAACAGCGGCTTGGTGAGCAAAGCTTCCCTTACCGCCATAGGCACCTTCTTCAATATATTTTTTCGTGTTATCCCAGGCTGCTCCACCTGTGGTCATCGAAATACCCACAAATAGTCCAGTGATAATGCTGCCTACGAGCATACCGCCGAGCGCCTCAGGTCCGAGTAAAAATCCAACCAGTATGGGAGCTAGTAGTGGAATAAGTGTGGGTACGACCATCTCTTTGATAGCCGCCGCAGCCACAATATCGACTGCTTTACCATATTCTGGCTTGGCTTTACCAGTCATAATGCCTTTTATTTCTTTAAATTGGCGGCGCACTTCGTTAACGATAGCCATGCTGGCTTTACCGACTGCTTCCATGGCCAGTGCACCGAAAAAGTACGGCAGCGCTCCACCGATAAACAAGCCAATAAGGACTCGCGGGTCAGATAGTGAAAACATGATTTGTCGACCGGCTGTGGAAAGCTCTTCAGTGTAGCTAGCAAACAAAACAAGCGCCGCTAGTCCAGCTGAGCCAATAGCGTAGGCTTTGGTAACGGCCTTAGTCGTATTTCCAACTGCATCAAGTGGATCGGTAACATCACGCACTTTTTTGTCCATACCGGCCATCTCGGCAATTCCGCCTGCATTGTCAGTAATCGGTCCAAAGGCGTCAATGGCCACGATTATGCCAGTAAGCGACAGCATGCTCATGGCAGCCACCGCAACTCCGTATAATCCAGCTAAGTTATATGCTACAAAAATAGCGGCTGAAATAAGAAGAATGGGAGCTAGTGTGGATTTCATCGATACTGCTAGCCCGGCAATGATATTGGTGCCGTGACCAGTGGTTGAGGCATTGGCAATAGTTTTAACCGGTGGAAACTGTTTAGAAGTGAAGTACTCGGTGATGAAAACCATCCCAAACGTTACCACCAAACCAATTAATGACGAATAAAAAAGATTCATGCTAGAAATCGATTTTTCGGCCAGTTGTAAACCAGAAGGAAACAATCCCGATGTCAAGAAAAAGAAGCCTACAATAGCAAGCAGTGTGGCAACCACGAGGCCTTTATATAAAGCAGCCATAATGCCACCTGTTACTTTGACAAACCAAGTACCGACAATACTGGCCACGATAGAGATCGAGCCGATAAGAAGCGGGTAGGCAATCACTGACTGATTACCTGGGAAAGACAGATTGCCAAGAATCATGGCGGCAACTGCAGTAATCACATATGTTTCAAATAAATCTGCGGCCATGCCGGCATCGTCTCCAACATTGTCGCCTACTAAATCAGCAATTACTCCCGGATTACGAGGGTCATCTTCTGGAATCCCCTTCTCTATTTTCCCTACCATATCAGTACCAACATCGGCGCTCTTGGTATAAATTCCGCCGCCAAGTCGTGCAAATACGGATATGAGCGATCCTCCAAAACCAAGAGCTACGAGAGGTTGTAAATTTAATTTTTCACCACCACTAAAGTGGGCAACTACATAATAAAAGCCAGCAATAGCAAGAAGCGCCAGTCCGGCTACCATAAGTCCAGTAACTGCTCCACCCTTGAAGGCTAGTGAAAAAGCTGCCGCCAAACCAGATTTGGCAGCCTGAGCAGTACGAATATTTGAGCGAACAGCGACATTCATACCAACGACTCCAGCAATAGTCGAAAAGATTGCGCCGACTGCAAAACCGATAGCTGTGAGCGGATTAAAGGCAAAAAACAAAACAACAGCCACAATTACGCCAATGGCTGCAACTACAGTATATTGACGTTTCATGTAAGCGGTGGCTCCTTCTTGAATCGCATCTGCGATGGCGTTCATTTTATCGTTTCCGCGTGGTTGAGAGAGTACTTGTGAAGTGAGAAAAAGTCCGTAACCTATTGAGATAAATCCAGCTACTATTGCTGTGATAACCGCGTTATTCGTGAAGAGCGAGATGTCCATCGTATTTAGATTGTATCAGATAACTTATCGAATTCAAGTACATTACACGTCAAGATTGGCCATTCTCGCGTGAGTAATTATAAATTTTTTACGGGGTGGGACTTCCTCGCCCATAAGCATGGAAAACACATGATCTGCCTCTTGTGTATCAGCCACAGTAACCTGTTTAAGCAATCTATTCTCGGGATTCATGGTTGTTTCCCACAGTTGGTCTGGGTTCATTTCTCCTAAACCCTTGTATCGTTGAATAATAATTGATGGCGGACCATTTTTGGCTTTGGCATTGATTGAAGCAACAATCTTATCTCGCTCTTCCTCTGAATAGGCATAGTTTATTTGTTTACCTGATGCTACTTTAAAAAGTGGTGGCTGGGCTACATACACATGTCCTTTATGGACAATATCGGGTAAATGTCTGAAAAAGAAGGTTAAAATCAGGGTACGAATATGTGCGCCGTCGACGTCGGCATCGGTCATAATGGCAATTTTGTGATAGCGGAGCTTACCGTAATCAACATTTTCGCCGATTCCCATACCTAAGGCGATAACCAAGTCTTTTATCTCTTTAAAACCGAGTACTTTATCTAAGTAAGCGCGTTCTGTATTGAGAATCTTTCCTCTTAAAGGCAAAATGGCCTGAAATTTACGATCCCTCCCCTGCTTAGCTGAACCGCCGGCCGAATCACCCTCTACAATGAAAAGTTCAGATAATGCAGGATCTCTTTCTTGGCAATCTGCTAGTTTACCTGGTAATGTAGCGCCTTCCAAGGCTCCTTTACGTAAAACTGCGTCTTTGGCGGCTTTGGCGGCTAGTCGAGCTCTTTGTGCAAGCAGAATTTTGGCCAAAATTTCTTTACCTACCTTGGGATTTTCTTCAAAATACACATCTAAATACTCAGAGGTTGCCTGCTGAACAATGGTTTGGACCTCAGAATTGCCAAGTTTGGTCTTGGTTTGTCCTTCAAATTGCAGATTGGTTGATGGCATTTTGACATAGACTATCGCTGTTAATCCTTCTTTGACGTCGTCTCCTGTGAGTCCTTCAGCGACATCTTTCTCAGCTAAGACCTTACGGGCATAGGCATTAATGGATTTAGTTAAAGCGATGCGGAATCCAGTAAGATGAGTTCCGCCTTCATGAGTATTGATGACGTTGACAAATGAATAGACATTTTCAGAAATCGAATCGTTGAATTGGATAGCGACTTCCACCTCTTTATCGTCAACGACTTTTTTGATGTAAATTGCATCATGGAGGACTTTTTTATCGCGATTAATGTCCCCGATTAACGATAAAATTCCCCCGTCAAAGTAATACGCTCTCTGGTCGCCATTTTTTTCGTTTAAAATTTTAAAATAAACTTTAGGCACCAAGTATGCTCTCTCTTTAATCTGTTTTTTGAAAACGTTGTAATTAATCTCGGTGGTTTCTTTAAAAATTTCCGGATCTGGAATAAAAGATAACGCAGTTCCTTGCTCAAAAGTAAATCCAAGTATTGATTCGGTTGCTTTTTTCACTGGACCAGTGGGAATACCGCGTTTATATTCTTGACGGTAAATTTGTCCGTCGCGCTTGATTTCGACGATCACATGAGAGGATAAAGCATTAACTACTGAGGCGCCAACTCCATGCAGACCGCCTGAGACTTTATAGGCGCCATCGCCAAATTTACCTCCAGCATGGAGCTTGGTCATGACTATTTCGAGAGCTGAAACATTGTACTTGGGTACTTTATCGATGGGGATACCGCGGCCGTCATCAAAAACAGTCAGGTACCCATTTTCTTGTACTTTGACCATGATGTTGTGGCAAAATCCGGCTAGAGCCTCATCAATGGCGTTATCAACAATTTCGTTTAAGCAGTGGTTGACTCCAACCTGTGAAGTGGAGCCGATATACATTGCGGGGCGTTTGCGAACCGGTTCCAAGCCTTCTAGTACTTGAATCGATTCTCCTGTATATCCTTTTTTATCTGGCATAAGGACTAATTGTACAGTAAAAATTTACGAAATTCTAGTCTATTAACCAAAAAAATCCCCTCGCAACCTAGTAACTAGACTGTAAGGGGATCTTTTGTATTACTTCAATTCGACTTTTCCTCCGGCGGCTTCAATCTTTTTCTTGGCTTCTTCTGCGGCGTCCTTTTTGGCGTCTGCTAATAGTTCTTTTGGAGCTGACTCAACGAGTTTTTTGGCATCCATAAGTCCTAAGTTAGGAAGAATTTCTCGAACAGCTTTAATAACTGCGAGTTTGTTATCTCCTGAGGCTGTGAGCATGACGGTGAAGGTAGTCTTCTCCTCTGCTGGTGCGCCTGCTGGAGCGGCTCCTGCGGCTGGTGCTGCTGTGGCCACTGGCATAGCTGAAACTCCGAATTTTTCTTCTAAATATTTAGCTAATTCTGCTAAATCGACGACGTTTAAGGCTTCGATTTCGGTGGCGATTTTCTGTAATTTTTCTGATAATTTTGGTTGATCTGACATGTACTATGTCACCTCCTTTAGGCTGATTGTGCTTTCGAACTTAAAATATAAGCTAATTTCTGCATATTAAACTTCATGGCATAGGCTAAATGACCCATCGGGCTCTTCATGGTGCCGATAAGGTGAGCCATAAGCATTGGTCGACCCGGGAGCTTGGCGATTTTTTCCAAGTCTTCTTTCATGTAGAGTTCCTGATCTAAATAGCCGAATTTAAAGGTGAGGCCTTTCTCTTTATCTGAAAACGTATGAAAAGCAGACAATCCTCCACTCCAATCCTCTCCAAAAGTCATAAGAGCCGAGTTGCCGACTATGATTTTGATAGATTTATCAACATTGGCCAGTTTTTTGTCGGCCACACCGAGGTGCCGGAGAGCTTTCTGGAAGATAGAATTTTTGATAACCTTGAAACGGCTTGAGTGTTGTTTGAGCTCTTTTCTTAAGGATTCAAGACTGGTGTGAGGTACTTTTTCGTACTGGAAGACCGCAAAATTAGGACTGGACTTGAGTGTTTCCTCCAATGAAGTAATTTGAGATGATTTACGAGTATTTACCATAGGTTTTCACTTGCTCTCCGCCTGGAGAGAATCTACTTTAGGAAACTGAGTTTTATGCTTATGCAACCTAAAGTCTTGGTGAACTAAATCTATTATATCATATCTCTCCCAAAAGTTCTCGGAGAGATTTGGTTTGTTTCTCTTGTTTATCTTCTTTTTTATTCTTTTTATCGGCGTATTTAAGCTTGTACTCCTTGGCGACTTCCTGTTTCTTCTGGAATTTTTCGACACGTCCCTTAGTGTCTAAGAATCTATGTTCACCTGTGTAAAAAGGGTGACATTTATAGCAAACCTCAACATGAATCGACTCTCGGGTGGAGCCAGTGGTAAAGGTATTGCCGCAGGAACCACAGACGACCTGTGCTTCTGGGAAATATGTTGGGTGAAGTTTGGCTTTCATATGAGTCAATATTATAACAGAAAAACTTTCAAAAAGTATATAATATCCACCATGGAATTGGTGCAGCCGAGAGATCCTTGTGTAGATCTGCCTCCTTATTACGCTCCTCGTTATGCCTTTGGTGAACCAGTTACAAGAGAAAACACAGCCGCATTGTTCATCGATAGTTTTGCCAAGTCACGGGGTAGTGTTGGCCTTCAGTATATCTATTTCCAATATTTGAAGGCCAGACAGGTTTTTGATTTGAAATTATTCATTGAGGAATATTTCTCAGCAGGTGGGCATGATTTTTTCGTAAATGATGAAAAAGCCTTAATTACAAAAGCATACCGTAAAGTTAAAAGCCACGAAGAAAATCCAGGTATTTTTTGGACAAATTGGGATCTTGAGTTGCAAGAACTTAGAGAAAATATGAAAGATCCCAACAGTGAGTATTGGTTAATGCATAATACTACCCAGGGGGAGATAGAAGTTCTGGAACCGAAAGATTTTATGCATTGGTTAAAGGATAAGGCTCAAAAAGACCGTTTAGATAAGAGGCAGGATTCAGACTAGAACTTTATCCCATTTGCCTTCCTCGATAATATCTTCAAGATTGTGAAAGCTTTTGCCGATGCGGTGATCGGTGAGCCTATTTTGGGGAAAATTATAGGTCCTGATTTTATCGGCTCGTTCGCCTGTACCGACATCTTTGACGTATGATTGCGTGACACCGCGGCGTTTTTCTTCCTCAAGCTGATAAAGTTTGCCTGCTAAAAGCTCCAGTGCAATCTTGCGGTTAGCTTCTTGATAGCGTTCACGGCTGGCAGTGACAACAATACCGGTTGGTTTATGAATTAAGCGGACTGCGGTTGAGACTTTATTCACGTTTTGGCCGCCGTGACCGCCTGCCCGATAAAATTGCCACTCCACATCCCCCGGATTAATTCTGACATCAGATTGGATAATGCGCGGTAAAACTACAATCACACAGGTGGAGGTATGAATTCTGCCTTTTCGCTCAGTGGAAGGGATTCTTTGTACCCGGTGCACCCCTGTCTCATTTTTATAAAAATGAAACGCGTTTTCGCCCTTTATTTCCACAATATTGTCGTCAAGGTAGCTAAACTGGAAGCCTTTTCTCTGGGCAAAACGGATATAGGAGAGTAATAGTTCTTTGTACCAGATTTTAGACTCATCCCCGCCGACACCTGGCAACGCTTCAATAATGGCTACATTCGGATTGACTTGCATATTTAATTAATGTTGCATCCTTGTCCAAACCCGAGTCGCTTCAACTCTTTTTTTCATCCCCAATTTATTAAAAATATTTTTTACATGAACCTTGGTTGTGCTGGTGGAAATTACTAATTTTTTGGATATTTCATCGTTTGACCATCCTATACTTAATAAATCAATCACTTCTCTTTCTCTCTCAGTAAGCAAATCATATTTATCTTCAGATCTATAACCGTTTTTCTGGTCGGTAGGTCCCTGAGGAATAATTAAGTCATTAATGAATGTATTAAGCCATTTAACATAAGGAATAGGAGTTTCAGTTTCCTCTGAAGTTACGCTATAAGACACTTTCATAGATTGTCCATCAAGCGACTCAACTGATAGGTCTGCAAATGATTTACCATTCGAATAAGTTCTGTCTACTGACAAATAATGAGCCTCGATATCGTTAATAGGGACAACTCCTAACTTAACATGTATTTTCATATTATTATCCATTGCAGAAAGCATTGAATAAACTTCAGATCCACCTAAAACCGTTACAGGATGATATTCTATTGGACTTGGATATACTTGTTTAAAAAAAGTTGCCACCATTCGTGATCCTATTTCATCTTCTGGCTTTATATGAAGTTTTCTATATATATCTTCTTGTTTTACGAGAAATTCCTCACGCAAAAACATTGAGTATTCTTTACTTTGAATCATCTTTATTTAAATAATTTGCGATCTCCAACAGTTTGACTTGTTCCTGTTTATTTTTTTCCATATCTTTTATTACTACTGAATCGTTGGCAATTTCATCTGGACCTATGACGACAATATAAGGTATGTTTTTTTTACTCGCGTATTTCAATTGTGCCTCGAGCTTTTTTTCGGAGTCAAGATAGACCTCGGCGTTTATTCCCTGCTTGCGTAGCATATTGGTAACCTCAACGGATTTATCGGCTAACTCGAGTGAAAAAATAGTCACAAGCACTTTTGCGTTAGAAGAAAATGTAGGAAGTTTGCCTAATTGTTCGGCGGCTTCTAATGTACGATCAAACCCAAGTCCAAATCCAACCGCAGGTAAATCTACAGCCACGAGGTCTTTTAAGAGATTATTATAGCGACCGCCACCGCCGACTGAGCCGCCATCGTAGCCATCGATGTATCCTTCAAAAATCATACCTGTGTAATAATCGAGCCCGCGTGCAAGAGCTGGGTCAAAGATCAATGAGTCTTGAGGAACTCCCATTTTTTGGGCGATATCGCGGATTATTCTGAGCTCACGCGACTCGGAGAGATTTTGGATATTTTTAAGTATTTTTTGGGCTGAATCATCGGCAATACCCTTTTGTTTAAGCTCAGCTACGACCTCGTTTTCGCCTTTTTTATCGAGCTTATCAAGTGCCTGAATTACTGGAAAGAGTTGCTCGTCGGGCACACCCGCGAGCTTGATGGCTTCAAGGAGCTGATTGCGATCGTTGAATTTGATTTTGAGGTTATTAAGACCGATTTCTCGATAGATAGCAAAATATAAGGCTAGAATCTCGCCATCTGCGCCTACCGAGGCAGTACCGACTATATCGGCGTCACATTGGAGAAACTCGCGGTAACGGCCTTTTTGGGGCTTTTCTGACCGCCAGACAGGCTGAATTTGGTACCTTTTATAGGGTAAAACCAGCTCATTCTGATTCTGAGCTATGACTCGGGCCGTTGGCACAGTTTGGTCATACCGTAAGGCTACACGACGGCCTCCTCGATCCTCAAAACCAAAAATGAGTTTATCAGCCTCAGAGCCGTATTTACCCAGAAGAAGTGATTCGTACTCAAGCGCAGGAGTCTCCAGAGGCTCAAAACCAAAGCGTTCAAATACCGCTCGTATCTTCTCGACGAGCCATTGACGTTTTTTAGCCTCTACACCGGTAAAATCTCGAAATCCCTTGAGGGTTTGTACCTGGTTATTCATAGTTTCCATTATAACACCCATTATGTTTTTGTGAGTTGAATTAGCCTTGGAACAGTGCGTCTGGTATAATACTATAAGATATATTCTTATACTCTACGGAACAGCTCCGTTTATGGTATGAGGATAAAGCACTTTTACATTTCAGTTGTAGAAATAATTAAGAATCGATTGATTTGAGTCTCCCGCTTTGGATATTACAGGGATAGTATCTAGAGAGGGAGAAAATTTTAAAAAACTCAAATCAAGGAGAAAGAAATGTTACCTTTACCTCATGATTGGTGTACGAATACGCTAGTTATTTTGCTACTTATTGGCCTGCTTTGCGGCATGAGTAACTCTTTTAACCGGAGAAATCCTTAGAGTACTTCATCGCAAGAGGCACTTACAAACTCAACCATACTGGGAGCCAGCGGCAAATTAGCACTTAGTAACTAACAAGTGTAAGGAGTCTAAAATGAACGGGAATTGTTTCGAGCGCAGGGAAAGCAATGTCCATGAGACTGGTCACCTGAAGCAATGTCCACATTGCCGGAAGAAAATGTGCATTTCCTGTTTTCAGGAACATGCCAAGACCTGCAAGGGTAAGCCGAGAAAACGAAACGCACAACCTCGTTGGAAGCAATTAATTCCACCTCTACCATTACTGGAAGCCAATGTTGATTACGGGTTAAACTACGAGAACAAGGAGTAGTTCGATGGCCCACAAGAAGTGCCCTGAATGCCGTTATCATGATGCAACCCAACTTTGTCATTGTGGAGAACGCCTTTGTGGTAGTTCCTCATGTAAAACAAAGCATGGTAAACATTGCTCAGGTATACGCGGCAAGAAAAACAACCCACAGCCCCCTCAATCTCGTAAGAGATAAAGGAGAAAATTTTCATGGATAACCCTGAATCTCGTCGTGAAACCAACAAACGAACCGCGTTGATCGCCGGCATCGGCCTGATCATATTCCTCGCTGTTGCGAAGGATAACCAGACTTTAGGTATAGTGGTCCTCATCCTAACGGGTGTTGCATTCCTTGTGAATTACCTATCCTGGTGGATTCCAATCTGGCGAGAGAAAAATAGGCCAAGAAAATAAACCCCAAGACGAAAGAGGTGATAAATTTGAAGAGTCTAAACTTTCCCAAGGTTCTTGGAACAATTCTAGTTGCTTGCGCAATTGGAGCCAGCGGATTGTTCTGGATTTTCAGAGAACTTGAGAGCGAAGACATGCATGTGTTTATGTCTCGACCATACTTCGACTAAGCAAGATCCAATTGATCAGTAAAAAAATCTACAATTGAATATTTGAGGAGAATATCTACGTTTTTACGTAGTAGGCAGATAATGCAAACAGTGGAGAAGAATGAACACTCTAAGCTTGTGCTCATATGCACCCGCTGTCAGCGATCTGATCTATTTATTCTCCTCCACTCTTTAAAACATAACTCGTTTATTTTTAGAGAATGGACTTATGGTGAAGCAGTGAGAGTAAGAGATTTGGAGAGTGTTTGACCTTTGCGCCAGACTTTAACTTGTACGGTATCCCCCACTTTTTTATCAGATAAAAGCTTCGTTAGCCCAAGATCATCGCTGCCATTAACTTTCTTGCCATCGAATTCTGTAATAATATCTTCAACTTGTATGTCGGCTTTTTGAGCCGGTGAACTATCGATTACTTCACGCACATACGCTCCTTCTACCAACTGATTTGCGAGCGCAGTTTGTTTATCTACCATCTGGTAACGGACACCGATGTATGGTCTCTCAAACGATCCGCCGTTTTGATTGAATTTATCAACTATTTCTTTAATGACGTTAACTGGTATCGCAAAGCCTATGTTTTGACCCTCTTGTGCAACGGCTGTATTGATGCCGATTACTTGCCCTTTGGAGTTTAAAAGCGGCCCGCCTGAATTACCAGGACTAATGGCCGCATCAGTCTGGATAACGCCATCCAATTTTTCGACAAATCCTTCATACTGAGAACCGGCGGTAATTCCGCGTCCTAAACCAGAGATAATTCCACTGGTGACAGTATTGGTAAATTCCCCAAGAGGAGTACCAATGGCCACGACAAGTTGCCCCAGTTGTAAATGAGCCGAGTCTCCCATAGGCAATGGTTTGAAGCCACTCAAAGGTGCAGTAACTTTAATGATGGCAATGTCATTGAGAGGATCGCGGTAAATTTTTTCGACATTATATTTTTTGGAGTCATTCGTCAAAACAGTGTATTTGGCTTCTGTATCTGAGACAACGTGTTTATTGGTTATGATCAGGCCGTCCTTGGAGATAATAAATCCAGAGCCGATGTTACCCTCAACGTTTTGCTGCGTATCGGGATTTTGTTTAAAAGGCGCGAAGGGATCGAAGGGATTGAACTGGTATGACCCAGGTGAAGAAGTGGTTTTTTGGATACCGACAGTTACAACTGATGGAAGAGAGTCGGCCACCACTTTGGTGATAACCGATTCTTCATAGACCACTGTTTGTTTATCGCCGCTTGGCGGAATCATTTGACTTGCAGGCAGAGAAGGCAGATGTAAAAAACCAGCTGACTGACCAGCAGCAAGAGCAATTACCAGTATGAAAAGAAGAATGAGAAGCTTTCTCATAAATTACCAATTACTATTGTACCAAAAGATCGACTGCTTTTTCTAGTTGTTTATCTTGGTCTCGAGTAAGAGTCTCGCCTTCCTTGGGTGTATTCTCGATGACAAACTCAGGTGTGATACCCTTGCCATTGATCCACTCGCCGCTTGGTAGAATCCACTTGGCGATAGTTACATGCAGACCTGCGCCCTTTTTAAGATCAAGCGCTTCTTGCACAGATCCTTTTCCGAAACTCTTTTCTCCTACTGTACGGGCGCGTTTATGATCACGTAAAGCTCCTGTCAAAATCTCAGACGCGGATGCAGACCCTTTATTAATAAGTACAGTTAACGGTATAGTTTTGAGTCTGCCCTCACGAGTTACCGTATAGTCTCTGGGCTCGCGGCCAGTTGTTTCTTGTTTGACTACTAGTTGACCTTCATTGAGGAAATCTGATGCCAGATAGACAGCGCTATCGAGATAGCCTCCGGGATTATCGCGTACATCAATCACAAGTCCTTTGATTTGACCTGAGCTATACATCTGGGTAACCTGATCAACTGCATTGTCCCAACCAGAGTTGGTGTCGTCGCCGAATTGGTTGATCTTGATAACTGCTACTTGAGGACAATTTTGAGTACAGTCACTACTTTGCTCTTTTTTAAGCTCGATTGACGGCACAAAGATTTCTTCTCTCATCATATCAACGGTATATTCTTTGGTGCCGCGAAGAAGAGTCATGTTAACTTTGGTACCTGCTTGTCCGCGAATTTTAGAGACTGCTTGGATAAGCGTCCACCCACGTGTTGATTGTCCATCAACTTTGGTGACATAATCGCCTGCCAGGACTCCGGCTTTTTCGGCGGGAGAGTTTTTGATGGGAGCAATAACTACAATATGGTTATCTTTTAGTCCTAGTTGAGCTCCGATACCCTGAAATTTACCGCCGAGATCGTCTTTAGCTTGTTTATTTTCATCAGGGGTCATGAAAAATGTGTACGGATCGTCAACACTGGCCACCATGCCTTTGATTGCGCCATAAAACATTTTTTGAGGATCAAGCTTTTTTTTATCAATATATTTTTGCTCAAGTTTATTCCAGGTATCCCAGAATAATGAAAAATCGAGATTTTTGGCTGCGTCAGGTACACTATTGCCGAATCCGAAAGATGCAATACTGCTAGCTTGAGTTTTCCATTCGCCGGCTTTAAATCCAAGGCCGAACAATGTTATACCTACAGAAAACAACAAGATCGTGTTAATGATCATGTTGGATTTTAGGGGTCGCTTGTGATGTTGATGGGGATGATTTGTCACTTACTCGTAAAAATAAATAGTATTGGCACCTTTATCAATTATACAGTACGGCAATTTGGTAGAAACAGAGGATTTATAATCTTGTTCATCTTTAAATTTTGCATTTGGAGCCTTGGTGTAATCTGATAATGCATTGAAATACACAAATCCGACAGCTCCCAAAGCGTTGTATTTTGCTTGTTCATACGATGGCACATTATCATCTATAACAACTTTATCATGTACTTGCTCCTCAGACAAATTGCCTTTTTCTGGATTCTGCGAATAAATAGTCGCGCCGCCAAAATAACTGCTTGCAGTTGCTAACGGGTATTCTTTGCTGTGTTTGACTTTTAAGTTAATAATATTGCGCTCGATTTCGGCAATTTCTCCTCTGAAGTAACAAGGCAAATCTGTTTGAGTTGTTGTCGTCTCAATCACAAGTACTCCCCGATTATGATCGATCTCTTTGATAACTCCCTGGTGTTCACTGTAGTATGATCGACTAGATAGTAATGAAGAAGATTGAGCAATGAGGTCACCTTTATTGATATTCTCGCCGACAAATTTTTTTAAATGCTGAAAAATATTTTTGGGAGACGTAGATAATTTATGGGCCAAGTCAATTTCGACTGTTTGAGTCTCGCCTATTTTTATAAAAGGAGTAGTGAAATCGACTTCCTGGCCTTTTTTGATAAGAATATCCGACTCCAAAGGCACACTAAACGCAATCATCATACGATCATTATAGCAGGCTATTGGAAGGGAAAAAAGAGTTTACTTAATTCCTTGGTACGAAACGTACGGAACAAGTGCAAGAAAACGAGCATACTTGAGATGCTTAGTGAGCTGCCTCTGATGTTTGGCGCAGATACCGGTTTTTTCACGGCCTAAAATCTTTTTTCTAGGAGATAAAAATTTCTCCAGATTTTCGACATCTTTATAATTTGGCTCGATACTATATTTACAAAAAAAACATTTAGTCATAGGATAAATTAGAAAGGAATGTCGTCGGGATTGACATCTTCACTTTCGACTTTAACTTCTTTTTTCTTTTTAGGCTTTTCTTCGGCGCCGGCGCTAGCATCCTCGGGCATGGTGAAATCTGTGTCGCCGATTGTTTCACTGGCTGGAGTGCTCTCATCTTTAGTTTCTTCCTCGCCTGGCTTGCGGCCATTACCAAAAACTATGAAATCATCCATGACGATTTCGGCTACTGTTCTTTGCACTCCATCTTTGCCTGTGTAAGTACGGTAGGTCATACGGCCTTCGAGAAAGACTTTTTTACCTTTGTTAAGCAATTTACCACAAAGCTCGGCTAGTTTCTGCCAAGCCACGACTCTGTGATATTGGGTTTCTTCTTTGGTTTGTCCGTCGGCTGTGGTCCATGAACGGTTGGTAGCCACGCCAAACGTACAGACAGCTGTGCCTGCAGGAGTGTATTTGAGCTCAGGATCACGGGTCAAATTACCGATAAGTATAATGCGGTTGAGAGATCTGCTGGCCATAAGGTTTAGGGTAAATGTTAATTCTCCTTCAGGAGTAAAAATCGTAATACTTTGTCGTTGAAATTGAGTTTTTTCTTGAATTCTGCGAGATTTTTGGAGTCGATATCGATATGCCACGTCACATAGACGGCGCTGGTGCGCTTTTTGATAGGGTACGACAAAAGACGTTTACCCCACTTCTGTTCCTGGTTAACTTTGCCTTTTACCTCGGCAAGAATATCTGTGAGAGCTTGGGTCTCTTTTTCATCCTCCACGAGAAAGGTAAATTCATACATACGGTTTCTTTCCTATATAATAATAAAAACCAGGTTAAAAATCAAGCGAATGACAAAAAAAGTCCTCAATGCACTACTGCCGCTTACGCTTTTGGCGATCCTTATAGTGACTCGATTCATCAATCTTGGGTGGGGTTTACCCTTCCCATTTCATCCAGATGAGCGTAATATGACCATGGCTATCATACAGCTACGCTGCACCTCATTTCCGATAGATTGCTTCAATCCCCACTTTTTTGCCTATGGTCAGCTACCTTTGTATATAGGGTATATAGTGGCCAAAATCATAGCTTTCATGCAAGGAGCGTTCAAACACCCCATTACCTTTGAACAAGCAACACTGGCTCTAAGAATGATTTCGGCGGTTTCTTCTGTTATTACTTTCTATCTTCTTTTAAAAATGGTTGAAGTGGTGGCTGGAGCCTGGAAATGGCCTATACCTCGAATAATGTATTTTTTAATAGGATTGACGTTTATATTCTCGCCGGCACTCATACAATTTGCTCATTTTGGGACGACTGAGTCGATGCTCATGTTGTTTTATACCGCGATAACGTATGTATCGATTCTACTATTTCAAAAAAAATTACAACCTCAGTCAGGATATATATTGCTTAGTATTATTCTCGGTTTAGCGGTAGGCACCAAAGTATCTTCACTGGTCTTCATTCTTCTGCCTTTATATGTACTATATAAGGTTGAAACTCAAAACCAGACAATGCGCGTCGGAATATTTTTCACAGGTATGAAGCTGATTTTCGGAACTTTTTTGGTAAGTTGCCTCGTCTCGCCGTATAACTTTATTGATTTTGAAGGTTTTTTGGGATCAATGCATTATGAATCTGCTGTGGGTATCGGTCAAGATAAAGTGTTTTACACGCGCCAGTTTATGGGGAGCATACCAGGAGTTTTTCAGATCATTAAAATATTTCCTTTTGCTCTTGGTCTACCGGTTGTTGTGCTGTCTTTTTTAGGGCTAATTTTTTTACCATGGAAAAAAGAATTCGCTATCCTACGGCTGGCAATTTTTAGTTACTTTATTTTTAATGCTGGCCTCTATGCGAAATGGACACGTTTTATGTCGCCGATTTTTCCCTTACTGATTGTTCTGGCAATTTTTTTAATAATATATATTTATACAAAACTGCCGAAGATGTGGTTACTCTGCGTGGTCATTGCGCTCATGTGCTTGCCAGGATTGGCGTATGTTTCGGTATACATGAAGCCTGATGTTCGTGTGCAAGCTACTGATTGGATGGTCCATCATATCCCAGCCAATTCCAAAGTGCTACAAGAAGGAGGCAATGTTGTTGATCTGCCGCTTGGTCCAAATAATTTTCTGATGGCCAACGTTGACTTGTATGCACTTGAAGATAACCCAGATTCAAAATATAGTTTCTCAAGCGGCGTTCAGGAAGCAGATTACATATTAGTGCCTTCTCGTCGGGTGTTTGCCAACCATACGTGTTTATTACCTACCGATAAACAGACACGCAATTTGACTTATTATTCTAGCCATTGCGCCAAGCTACAATTAATGTATCCTGCTCTCAACCAATATTACTCCGATCTTTTCTCTGGTAAATTAGGGTTCAAAGAAATAGCTACCTTTACTTCGTATCCGACATTATCTCTGTTTGGTCAACAAATCCTCACGTTTCCCGACGAGAGCGCCGAAGAAACCTGGAGTGTTTTTGATCACCCAGTTATAAGAATCTACAAAAAAGAGTAGTGACTATCAGGTATAAATTTTTAATTTCCGCCATTGGCTCCATCTGTATCATCTGGTCGTTCGTCGCTTTGTTTAGGAGCATAACCCTCGCCCCCACCCCCGCCTGTAGCTGTCATAGTTTTTATTAAATTATTAATAGATTAAAGGATTCCACCTAGGCCGGTGTCTTGCCTTTTTTTTCTACTTTTTTTGCCTTTTGGCATGCATATCACCTCCCGATTAAGTAGTAAACTTATAAAGGTGCTTGCGAAAATACTGTATTCAATATTATTTCTTAATACATTGATGATTGATTGAAAAAACAGTAAGAAGTATGTAATAATTGGATCTGTGTATAGCCGTTATATAGCACCAACTCTTATTGTCGCGGGTACCATTTTTGTCACGCTTCTTTTGATTAATATTTTTCATATCGAGTATCCTGTTTTGGTCACTAACACCACTCGCAGTAGTGAATTCTCAGTTGTCGGAGAAGGTAAAGTCGATGTTGTACCTGATATTGCGTATGTTGACTTGGGTATCAGTGTTAATAATGTAGCTAATGTACAAGATGCTCAGAGACAAATTGATCAAATCAACAATAAAATTGTCGACGCCATGAAAAATTTAGGAGTTAAAAAAGAAGATATAAAAACATCCAATTACTCAATCACGCCAAACTATAGTTATGAAGGAAATGAAAATAAAATTACCGGGTATAACGGCATAGTGACAATAACTGTCAAAGCTCACGATCCTCAACTGGCATCACGCATCATTGAGCAAGCGACTGCCGCTGGGGCCAATCAAGTACAAGGCAGTCGCTTTGTAGTTGACGATCCTTCAAAGTATCGTAAAGAAGCTCGCGATAAAGCCATCCAAAATGCCAAAGACCAAGCTAAGCAAATATCCCAAGATCTAGGAATACATTTAGGCAAAATTACCAATATTGTTGAAAGTACTGGTTCTGTGCAGCCCAATCCGATAATGTACGCTGATAAAGCAGTTGGGTTGGGCGCCGGCGTAGCTGCTGCACCTGATATCGAGCCCGGCAACCAAAGCATAACTTCAGTAGTTACCTTATACTTCGAGAAAAGGTAGGCTTATATGAATAACATCGCCAAAATTATCAAAATTGCTCGTCCTTTATATCATCTGGCCGTCATATTGGCTATCTTGATTCTTGTCACCTCGTTAATGGATCTCATTGCCCCGATTCTTTCTAAATTTATAGTTGATCAGATAGTAGCTCATATACAAGGCACTGGCGGTAATATCCAATTGGCAATTTATCTAATAATTTTAGCCTTTGTCATCAACACAATCGGTACACTACTTACCTCTATAAGCAACCGTCTTGGAGATCATTTCGCAGGCCGACTCAAGAAATTTTTGACTGAAAAATTCTATAACAAAGTTCTCACTCTCCCTCAAACATATTTTGATTCAGAAATTTCGGGAAAAATAGTCAACCAGTTGAGTCGCGGTATTGTCACAATCGGCGACTTCATGAACAACTCAACCAACTTTATACTACCTATGTTTCTTCAGAGTATTTTTACCATTATTGTTATGGCTTACTACAATATTTGGGTCGCACTGTTCACGTTTTTACTTTTCCCGATTTACTTAACACTTAGTTATTATTCCACAGTTGCCTGGGGCAAAAAAGAAGTCAAGAAAAATGCCATTGAGGATTACTCACGCGGCCGCATACAAGAGGTAATAAGCAATATTAAACTCGTTAAAAGTTTTATGAATGAAAAAAAGGAATACGAAATAGTCTCCGATAATCTTAGAAAAAGCAATGCAATTTATGCCGAACAAAGTCAAACATTTCATATTTTTGACTTCGCGCGCAATATGAGTTTGAATATTATTTTCACGATTGTTAACCTCATTGTTTTTTACAACACGTACATCGGACATTTAACTATTGGTGAATTGGTGCTTATTCTTCAGTTGATGAATCAAGCCAGAAGACCGCTATTTGGTATGTCGTTTATTCTCACTCGTATTCAGATGGCCGAAAGCGGCTCCAAAGAATATTTTGATGTGTTAGCACTGCCTTCAAAAGAGCACTTTAGAGAAGCCACTGTGACGAATAAAATTAAAGATCCGTCGATAACGTTTCAAGATGTCTCGTTTAAATACGAGCAGTCAGAGATGATTTTAAAAAATATTGCGTTTACTATTGCGCCTCATGAGAAAGTTGCGCTAGTAGGTCACAGTGGCGTTGGTAAATCTACCCTCATTAATCTCATCCTCAAATTTTATGAGCCGACAACAGGCGACATTTTGCTTAAAAATAAAAATTACAAGAACTTATCGCATCATGAAATTCGCGATAATATTGCACTCGTGTTTCAAGAAAGCGAGCTTTTTTCCTCTACTATTAAAGAAAATGTCGCCTATGGAAGTGAAGCCACCGAAAAAGACATTGTTCAAGCGCTCAAATTGGCCAATGCATATGATTTTGTCAAGAATTTACCGAAGGGATTAGACTCAGAAATTGGTGAGCGAGGTGTGCGGCTCTCAGGCGGTCAAAAACAGCGTATTCAAATTGCACGCGCCATACTCAAAGACTCCCCTATCTTGATCTTAGACGAAGCTACAAGCAGTCTTGATGCCAAAAGTGAAAAAGAGGTGCAAGACGCTCTTGAAAATCTTATGAAAGACAAGTTAGTTATTATTATTGCCCACCGTTTTTCAACTATCCAGAACGTCAATAAAATTATTGTGCTTGATGACGGACAGATTGTAGATCAAGGTAATCCCAAAGAACTTTCGACTCGCAAAGGAATTTACTCCGACCTTCTCCACTACCAAATCGAAGGCAACAAGAAACTCCTCGAACAGTTTGAACTCTACTGATTTGCTCCCTAAAAACTGTATATAATCAAATCATGGAGCTTGGTATGTTTTTTAATCCGCAGTCTATTGCTGTGGTTGGAGTTTCTCGTGAACCCAAAAAAGTCGGCCATTTGATAGCTAAAAATCTTCTTGATCAAGGTTATAAAGGCGAAGTTTTTTTTATCAACCCCAAAGCCGACACCATACTCGGGAAGAAAATTTATAAAGATATCGGAGATGTTAGGAAACCAATTGATCTGGCTGTTGTAGCGTTGCCTGCCGATTTGGCGTTGGCATCACTTGATCAAATTCATGAGTTAGGTATAAAACATGTAGTTTTGTATGCTGCCGGATTTAAAGAGTCAGATCCCGACGGTATAAAAAAAGAAGAATTACTTAAGCAAAAAGCAGATGGGTATGGTCTGACGATTTTGGGGCCCAATTGCATAGGGTTCATCAATACCGAAGCGGCTATCAACACAACATTTCTTAAGCACCGCGCCCCACAGGGAAATATTGGTTTTATTTCGCAATCTGGTGCACTGGGCGCGGTGCTGCTTGACTATTTTGCCGCTCGAAAAAACTTGGGCTTTTCATATTTTATAAGCGTTGGTAATAAGACAGTCCTTGATGAATCAGATGCACTGGAGTTTTTGGCGACAGACTCCAAAACCCAAGTCATTGGTATATATTTGGAGGACGTAACTGCAGGAGATAAATTACATCAGACATTAAAAAAGGTTTCGCGATTAAAGCCGATTATTGTATTAAAGTCTGGTATAACCAGCGAAGGAGCCAAAGCTGCCCTATCTCATACCGGCGGCCTGGCAGGCGATGATGCTATTTTTGACACAGTACTTCATGAATCAGGCGTAATTCGGGCAGATAATTACACAGAACTTATTGGCCTGCTTAAACTCTATAGTTTTAACCGGCTCCCCTCCTCCAAGCGTGTTTTGGTGCTTTCTAATGCCGGCGGAGTTGGTGTACTGCTCACAGATCAAATTATTCATCATGGCCTTGAATTAACAACTATTTCGCATAAAACAAAAACTGCCCTTAAAAAATCGTTTGATGAAATAAAAAAAATTACATTGCATAACCCGATTGATTTATTGGGCGATGCCAGCGCATTTGAGTACGAAACAGCTATTACCTCAACTCTTACCGAGACAGACATTGGCTCAATTATTGTACTTCTTACTCCTCAAGCTAATACCCAAATTCCCCAAACTGCAGCAGTCATAAAACAAGTACAAGACACATTCAAAAAACCCATCTACCCAATTTTTATGGGAGAAAAATCTATTGAGCACTCGCACATTTTTTTTGAAGAGCATCATATTGCCAGTTTTGAAACATACGAGCGGGTACCTGTCTTGCTTAAAAAAATATTAGAGAGACACGTGCCGCACGAAACTCAAGAGAGTGCTACGGTATACAAATTATCTGTTCTTGGCGATGACACTGAAATCAAAACCATACTTAAGAACAATTTCAAACAAAAATTTCTCAATTATGAAGATTCGCTGAAACTTATCCAGTTTGCCGGTGTTCCCACACTTCATTTTCAATATATTAAAAAAAAATCCCACACACCATCGGTCATCAAATATCCTGTTGTCGCCAAGGTTGCCTCAGACAAAATAACTCATAAAACAGAAGTGAAAGGAGTCATCCCGCACATACAAGACTCCAAATTTCTCAAGCAGGCAGTAAAAAGTCTGGAGGCCATTAAAGGCAGTACAGGCGTCTATATTCAGCCGCATGTCGAAGGTCTGGAGATTTTTATGGGTGCGAAGCGCGACCACGCATTTGGAACAGTGATTGTGCTCGGAATAGGTGGAATTTATACCGAACTTCTCAAAAAAACTTTATCGATTATTCATCCGACCTCGTTTGAACAATTTAGCAACATTATAGCCAATAACCAAGTTCTTACACAGTATTTTGGCGGCTTTCGTAATATGCCAAGAGTCAATATCAAAGAACTTTGGCAAACTACACTCGAAGTAGGGTATCTTATAGATACCTATCGAGAAATCACTGCAATAGACATCAATCCCCTGTTTGCCACCGCCGAAGGACTGGTGGCGGCCGATGCTAGAATAATATTGAGGTGAGGCTCCAATTTTGGTATACTATACCTATAGTATGTCTTCCCTGAACAAGTTCCTTATTTTTATTATTGCTGCGCTTATTATCGCCGGCCAATTTGTGCCGATGAATGTGCAATCAACCGAAAAAACAGCCATTCCAGCGACTCCCATGGCTACTTTTACCCCAACTCCGATTCCTGTAGCGGCTCCTTATACTATTTCAATCCCCAAAATTGGTGTGCAGGCAACTGTGGAAGCTGTAAGTACAGATTTTGACGGCCGGATGAATATGCCCGAGGATTACGCCAAAGTGGCCTGGTACAGCCCAGGAACTAAGCCAGGCGATCTAGGAAATGCAGTTATTGCCGGCCACTTGGATACCACAACTGGTGCGCCTGCCCTCTTTTATAACTTACGCTATCTTGAGTCAGACGACAAAGTTATGGTCACCGATGAGAATGGTAGATTGTATACGTTTACGGTAACTCATAAAGAAACCTATGACTTTAATCAAGCACCGATACCTGAGATTTTTGGGCCAGCTGACTCCAAAAATCTCAACCTAATGACCTGTGCTGGCTGGTGGAACCAAGCGACCCATAATTATTCTCAGAGAATTGTGATCTATACTCAACTTCAGAATTAAATTATTTTTTCCTGGGAGATCTCAGATACATTATTTCTCGGCGCAGTAACTTAAGTTCGTTGAAAATATCATGCAATTGATTCTGAAGATCAATTTTCATATCTTCTACATCTTCATGACACGCCTCAAATGTATCTTCAAGTAAAACCTCAAATTCCTGTAAGGCATGCGGCAGATGATTTTTCTGCATAGAGTTATGGTAGCAAAATGTCCAATAGTTGCAATGGACTATAATCGACAATTATTTTTTTTTGACTTTGTAGCCTGCTGAAGAATCTTCGACGACATAGCCTTGTTCGCTGATTTGGTTTCTTAATTCATCTGACTTGGCAAAATCTTTGGCCTTACGCGCTTCTTCTCGTGCAGTAACTAATTTGAGAATAGCATCGGGAATTTTTTCTTCCTCAAAGGTTTGCAATCCCAGCCCCAGTATTTGATCAAATTCATACAGTAAATCTATTTTGTCCTCCGACGGCACGCTTGACTTGATAAGCTCCCACATCACAGCGACCGCCTGAGGCAACTGCAAATCATTTTCAAGCGCCATCTGAAATCGGCTGCGGTATGCATCAAGCTTGTTCAATTTTTCATCGGATAAAACTGTGCGCTGTGTTTGAGACTTCAAAATAAGTACAAAATCTTTAAGTTTTTTGTAGGCCTCTTGGGCAGCTTGGGCTGATTCCCAGGTGAAATTCATCGGTTGTCGGTAATGAGTTTGCAAAAACAAGAGTCGCATGGCCAGCGGATCCAAGCCTTTTTTTAAAATATCATCAATCGTAAAAAAATTATTCAAGGATTTGCTCATTTTTTGGCCCTCGACTTGTAAAAATTCATGATGTACCCAGTATCTGACAAATTGTTTGCCAGTGGCACACTGGGATTGAGCAATCTCGTTTTCATGATGCACAGGAATATGATCGATGCCACCTGTATGGATATCAATTGTTTCTCCAAGGTACTGCATGCTCATGGCGCTACACTCGATATGCCATCCAGGAAATCCATCTCCCCATGGAGAGTCCCAATGCATGGTGTGATCGGCAAATCTACCAACACGTTTAAACCAAAGTGCAAAGTCCGCGGGATGCTTTTTTTGGGCATCGATGATTACCTCTCCGCGTGCGCCCTGTTTTTTTTCATCGAGTTTTTGACCTGATAAAGCGCCATACTGAGGAAATTTCGTGACGTCAAAATAGACCGCCTCATCTGTTTGATACGTGTATCCTTTAGTTTCAAGTTTCTGGATTAACTCAACCATCTGAGGAATATGCTCAGTTGCCTTGGGGACTACATCGGGCCGCGCCACATGCACAGCATCCGTAGTTTTAAAAAAATAATCAGTGTAAAACTGAGCTACTTCCCAGACAGTTTGACCAGTTTTTTGGGCGCCTTTTTCGAGTTTATCTTCGCCTGCATCTTCATCGCTTGTGAGATGGCCGACATCGGTGATATTCATCACGTGCTTCACTTTATAACCTAAATAAACCAGTGATTTTTTCAAAACATCATCATTGACATATTTGCGCATATGGCCGATATGAGTATAGTCATAAACCGTTGGGCCACAGCTATATATGGTGACGTTGGGAGGATTGAGTGGATTGAATTCTTCGATTGTGCGGGAAAGAGTATTATAAAGATTCATAGCCATATTGTAGTAAAAAGAAGTTGTTCATACAATGCTTTCGAGATCTAGCACTACCCCACGGAGGACTTGAAATGGATTTAACTGCATGCGGTGAGTATGTGCAGGGTCAAGATGTATAAGATCGCTTAAGTATTCGTGTTGCCACTGCCTGAATTTGAATCCTTGTGTAAAAATTTGATCAATCTGGGGACTAACCGAAAATCCAACTTCTGTAATATTGGTAATATCTCCAATTGTTTCTGTTTTCTTATGAATCATTTCATAGCCATAATCTGGCTCCCATCGAGCGCCTGTTACTATAATGGCTTCACCTTGTGGAGAAACGACAGATCCACTTAAAATCGGCACAAACCAAATTGCTGCACCAATGTCTTTGAATAAATGTGGTTTAAGTCTTTCCAGTAGACTTCTCTCAACACGTTCCCGTTCTGCTTGGCGATTTTTTAATGCCTGAAATAGCTTAATTGACTCGATGTTGTTTGACATATATTTGAGTCGGGGCGGCGGGAATTGAACCCACTACCTCACGGTCCCGAACCGTGCATTCTACCGATGAACTACGCCCCGTAGGTTATCAATTATATCAAGAAGTCAATGATTGCGGCCCTCGATGCCTGCGTAGAAGGAGCTGGTGTTATTTACAGAATATGAAAACATCATAACAACAATGCCCGATAAAAAAAGGACAAAGACTATGATAATTCGCCAAAACAATTTATTTGATATCTTCCTACCCCATCGAACTCTCATTATTATTACATTAATTAAATCAATATATCTTGTCAAGTAGGCTAACTTTTACTTACTGAAGGTTTAGTTTCCACATGTTGTTCCATAGCCTTTTTTTTGTGAGCCGAAAATATAGTTCTTCGTTCTTTGCCTCTGGGTATATCTTGAGGTTGTTGGTCAGCTTGCTGCTGCTTTTTTTTCTTGTCTTCTTCCTCAGTTAATTCCTGCTTTTTTCGCATCTCCTCTTCTTGTTTACGCTGAGCAATGGCTTTTTCCTCGCCTTCTTTGACTAATTTAAAAAGTCTATTTCTCATACCGGTTAATTCGATATCGTCTTGGCCCTTATATTTTTCCTGGAGTTTTTTAACATCTAATTTGGTTGAATTTGGTACGTTTGGCTCAGTAATTTTTTCACCCGTCACTTGATCAATTCCCTCCTTTTTCGTGGCTACTTGCTCGACAATCTTGAGTGGATTAAATGTCTTGTTGACTGCTTGCGCACTCTGTGTGGTAGTAGATTTACCCAGCTCAAGAAGCGTCTCGGCGATATCAGCTTGCATTGTTCCTTGTTTCATACATATTCACTTTATCAGTTTGCAGAGTCTTATTTCAATATAGGGAAAAAATGACGCGTTTTACCCACATTTTGGATGAAGATGGTGCGCTCGGGCAGTATGCCCCTTGACAAACTATAGGATACGTGGTATAATATCTCAAATACGTTAGATTCAGCTCTGCTTTATTTACCCCGGATTTCAAACATAATACTTTCCGTTAAATACCTAGCATCGCTTTCCCCTTCGGACTCATACGTTCAGTAGACCAAGGAGGCTCAAACGTCAATTCCAGCTCAATGTTTTTATCATCGAAGCCAAGCTCTTTTAGCTTATATTTCACTTCCTGTTCAATCAGGGAAAACAGCGGGCAGCCAATTGTCGTGAGAGTCATCGTAAGATGTATTTTTTCACCAGCTTGTTTGATGTCGTAGATCAGTCCCAAATCGACTATAGATATATTTAATTCAGGATCAAGGACATCTTCAAGCGATTTTAGTAGTTTTTCTTTTGAAATTTTCACTATAATATTATATAACAGCGTTTATGAATACAGAATTTAAGCTTCGTTTTATTCCTCTTGGAGGAGTTGTAGGCGTCACCAAGAACATGTATGTGTACGAGCTCTATCGTGGTGATACACTCGAGGATATTTTAATAGTTGACTGCGGTATCGGTTTCCCCCAGGAAAAAGAGCTGGGAGTGGATTTTGTTATCCCCGATATCACATATCTCCGAGACAAACTCGATAAAATTCGAGCTATTATTTTAACTCATGGCCATGAAGATCATATCTCAGCACTTCCCTTTCACTATAAAGACTTAGGGAGTCCTGAAGTTTATACGAGTAAACTCACGATGGCCTTTGTAAAAAATAAATTTAAAGAATTTAGTCAATCCATCAATATCCATGAAGTAAGTTATGACCAAGAATATACTTTCGGTAATTTTAAACTGGATTTTATTCCCATGACTCACTCCATACCGGATGCGATGCATATTTTGATTAAAACTCCAGTCGGCACCATGTACCATGGGCCAGACTTTAAACTTGACCTTACACCGCCGTATGGCTCGCCACCAGATTTTTATAAAATGACCAAAGCTGGTCAGGACGGCGTATTGTGTTTACTCTCGGATGCGCTTGGATCAGAGCGACCAGGACTCACGTTGTCGGAGGCGATTGTGGGCCAAACATTTGAAGATGAGATGAGGAAGACTAAAGGCAAATTCATTATGACTACCTTTTCTTCCAATATTTCTCGTATCAGACAGTGTGTGGAAGCCGCCATCAAATTTAACCGCAAAATAATTTTTCTTGGCAGATCAATGAGGGAAAATAGCAAACTTGCCACCGAAATCGGCTATTTGCCAATCCCCTATGCTTTACTTGGTAAGGAAGATGAAGTCATGAAGATGCCGCCAAATAAGGTGTGTCTGATTGTAGCCGGATCCCAGGGACAGTATGGGTCTGCACTATCTAAGCTATCAATGGAGAAAAATAAAAATATCCGTATCAAACAAGGAGATAGAGTGGTTTTTTCATCTGATCCGATTCCGGGCAATGAAAATGAAGTGTATTCACTTATTGAGGAGTTAACATTGCAGGGAGCAGATGTGGTGTACTCTGATATTGCCGATCAGTTGCATGCATCAGGTCACGGATCTCAAGATGATTTGAAGTTTTTAATGCGATTTACAAAGCCTAAATATTTTATGCCTATTGGAGGAACAATCCGCCATCAGCACGAGTATGGCAAATTAATTACTGCGCTTGGATATGATGTCAAAAATGCCTTTTTCCTTGATGAAGGTGAATCGGTTTGGTTTGCCAAGCAAGGCGCACAACGGGGCGACGTGATTGAGACTAAAAATATTTATGTTGACGCCTACGGCGTCGGAGACGTCGGAAGCATGGTGCTTCGCGATCGTAAGACATTGTCCTCCGACGGGATGGTGGTTGTGCTACTTATTCTTGACGCATTTGGTAAATTAGTTACCCGACCCAAGTTGTTATCAAGAGGATTTGTGTTTGAGAAAGGCGAAAATAAGTTGTTTGAAGATGCTACTCGTGTCATCGAAAAGCTCCTTAAGCCTCACGCCGAGAGAATCACTGATTTTAATAATGTTAAAAAAGATGTTGCTTCCAATCTCGAGGACTTTTTTTATAAAGAGCGGGGCCGCGAACCATTAATCGTGGTTGATATCGTGAATATTTAACCTCACTTATGAATTCATTGCCCGCGAGTTTAAGCAAGGTAGCACTGTTTCTTAAAAGACTGCCTGGGATAGGTGAAAAATCAGCCAACCGACTAGCTTTTTACTTACTGCGCTTACCCGAAAATGATCTGGCTGATTTTTCACAAACTATAAAAACCCTCAAAACCAAGACAATGCTTTGCAAAAACTGCCTGAACCTGACTGAGAATAATGATCTGTGTCTTGTCTGTAGCGACTCGCGACGAGATCCCGCAGTTATCACGGTAGTTGAGGATGTTCTTGACCTTTTGTCATTTGAAACAGGCAATATTTATGACGGACAATATCATGTTTTACACGGTAGAATTGATCCTTTAAATCACATTGGACCAGAAGACATTTATATCGATAAATTATTTGAGAGACTGCAAGCTAATAAAGACATAAAGGAAGTAATTCTTGCCAGCAATCCCGATATGGAAGGTGAAGCAACTGCTATGTACCTGCGCAATCGTTTACAAGATTTTATGAAAGATAAAAAACGAGATTTTAAAATTACCCGACTTGCCTATGGTCTCCCCATCGGCGCCAATCTCGAATACGCCGACTACATGACTCTCAAAAAAGCTATGGAAGGTAGAAGTAACTACTAATCACTATAATATCCTAGATCGGTTTTGATTTTTGAGTCTTCAAGATAAATAGTGCAGATCCAAGTGTTCTCACTGAATCGATCGCCTGACTGAATGCTGAATCTTGCTACAGGCTGGATGCAAGAGTGGTTAGATAGTGGCCAATATCACCTTCATTACATTTTCTCATGGCATATTTTACTGAGTGATCATAGCAAAAACCGTCTAGGCTCTTGAGTACCTCGAAACTGAATGGTTTTCCTCTAATATTTTTGCATGCCTGTTTAAATAATTCTTCGTGTTTGATCGTTATGTGGGCATTTAATAAGAATCCAAATATAAGATAGGATATTGCCAAGAGCAATGGAAGTTTATTTATCATTATTAATAATACTTCTTATTAATTCTGCAATAGAAATTGTTTTAAGCTTATCAAACATGTTGTTTTCTGCAACAGGTATAGTATTTGCGGTAAGTAAAATTTTTATGTTCGATTCCTGCAATTTTTGAGGCGCGCTAGGAGAAAAATCGGCATGTGTAACAACTGCATATACTTCACTGGCACCATTTTCAAGACAAATATTGGCAGCGTTGATGAGCGTCCCTCCAGACGTAACCACATCATCAACCAGAATGACTTTTTTATTTTTTACCTGAGCAAATAATTTAATTGCCTTACTCTCATGAATTTTATCGAGATTTCTTTGTTTCTCTACCATTCCCACCTCGATATTGTCTGTATTAAACAAATGTTTAGCGAATAACTGCGCGCGTTCAACTCCCACGTCGTCATCTGAGGCCACAACAACAGTATTTTGCGCTGATACATCAGTCAATTTTTTTTGCATGTGTTTGGCCAAAAAAGGCAGTGCTGAAGGAGCTTCAAATGGAATTGTGAACATATCGGCGCTTGCTGGCTCGTGAAAATCAAACGTGATAACTTTGTTATAACCCACAAGTTCCAGCATGCGTATAATGACGTTTAGAGATACACATTCGCCCGGTCGGTGCTGCATATTTTGACGCGAATAGCCAAAGTATGGAATAATAGCTGTGAGATGTTTGGCTTCTGACCTTTTGAGAGCATCGGCGAAAAAAATTAGCTCCATGTAGTGAGTATCGGTGGGATTGGAAGTCGTCTGAATAACAACACATTCCTGATCTTTGACGTCTTCTTGGATAGTAACTTTAATTTCTGAATCATCAAAGCGGGTGAACTCTGATTTAGCAACAGGAATGGAGAGAAGTTGGGCGACTTCTTGAGAAAGTTGAAGGTTCGCACTGCCGCCAAAGAGTTTCATATTACCCTTGTTGTTGATTGATTTCGATAAGTTTGCGCGCGGCTAATTCTTGTGTTTTTTTAACAGCTTCGTTAATAGCATCGGCAACTCGATTTTCGATTACGCCATCGATTGACACCTCAAGAATTTGTTGATCGCCCCGTACAACGACCTGCACACCGTTTTTCTCAACAGTTACCTCTTCTTGCTGAAGAGCTTTTTGCATCTGTTGTGCTTGCTGTTGTAATTTGCGAAGATCTCCGAGTGCGCCTAGTGGGTTTACCATATTAAAAATAAAATATTAACTTTGTCTCCTCTCATTATAAAACTCGACAATCGCAATCTCAAGCGGAATGGATTCGATGGGAGACACTCTGAGGTATCCATAAGCTTCGTTTAAGTATTTCATGAGGCGGGCAATATCTTTGGTTGATAATTGCACTTCTAAATTTTCTTTAATGGCACCACTTTTGATAAGGAGTGCTTCATGTAAATTTTGTAAAAGTTCTTCGATCAAGGCCTTGGTGCTGCCGCCTTGCATATTAAATTCATTAATCCACGCCAACGCATCGTTTATAGGTTTGGTCTCGAGAATTTCGAGAAAGTTTTTTTTGGAGTGAGTACCTAAATATTGTTGAGCATCAACAGGATCTAATTTTTTTTGAATAATAAGCTCATCCAAAATTTTGATGGCGTCGCGGAAAGAAGATTCGGAGTGATGAGCAATAACAGTATACAATTCTTCATTTGTTTCCAACTTCTCCTCCTTGGTAACTTTTTTTAATTTTTGGATGATGTCCTCTTTTTTTGCTCGGCCGAAATTCACCTTAAAGCATCGTGAGATAATAGTTTTGGGGATTTTTTCTTCGTTCGTCGTTGCAAGAATAAAAATTACCGATTGCGGTGGCTCCTCAAGTGTTTTAAGAAGTGCATTGAAAGCGTCTTGGGTAATCATATGGGCCTCGTCGACAATAAAGACACGATAGTTGGCTGACATGGGTGAAAAAGCAGCATCGCGGATGAGTGAGCGAATCTCCTCGATGCCTCGATTAGAGGCGGCATCAAGTTCGACTACATCAGGATGAGAACCAGTATCAATACTGCGGCAACTTTCGCAATCATTGCACGGTTCAATCGTTTTGAGTTTTTTATTTTTTAAACAATTGATGGACTTGGCAAAAATGCGGGCGCTTGAAGTTTTACCAGTCCCCTTTTGACCGACAAATAAAAGCGCATGGGGGATTGTGTCTGATTGGAGTATGCGAATAAGGAGCTCCCTGGCTTGAGAATTATCAAGATCAGCGAGTGTTTTGGGACGATATTTAAGATATAACATTTTTGAGTCCGTGAGCGACCATTTCCTTAATAATTTCGTCAACAGTGCGATTGCGATGCGCAGCCATGAGAATCAATTGGGGAAAGCATAAAAATATTTCTCCTAACAATTTATCCTCTGTTTGCTTGTAAGGAAATGCCAGCACGGGTAGTGCTTCGTCTTCTTTTTTGTATTCTCTCGCAATCGCCCGCATCTTACGTTTGCCGATAAAAACTATATTGACTGTTGCATCTTCAGGTACATTTTTCTGAGCCAATAATGTATCAACATACGACACAATAGATTTTTTGTTCACCCGGTAACGTGAGCCACCTATAACATTGACCATACTTAGTGAGATCTGTACTTGTACTTCAAGCGTTCTTTTTCTTTCTCCTTACGCATGAGGGAAGGCTTTTTGTAAAACTGCTTTTTTTTGACCTGAGTAATGATATCCTCTTCGATAAAGGTTTTGGTGAATTTACGCATGAGTGAGTCTTTTGACTCGCCTTTTTTTCGTATTACAACTACCATAAATTTCGGCCTCCCTTCTTGTGATAAAAAGTAGAACTACTTAATTGTATTATATTGCCTTGATTATTTCAATCAGTTGGGCGAGATTGAGCTTGGAAGGCACAGCTGTGGGGTTCTTTGATGAACCATTTAAGAGCATGTGCTTGGAAACATGAAGAAACCAAGTTGCCTGAGGGTCGAGCGACTTCACTTTTTCGTAGACTGCGGTAAGATCATATTTACCTTCCTCGGGTAATGTTTTAACCCGTATATTACCGTGTATGGGATCGCGTCGGGCGACAAGGATATACCCCATTTTCATAGCCAGTTTCATAGCTTCCTCGTTTTTTGTTTCCATCACCAGTGATTTGCCCCAGGAAGTCTGGATAATGACCCCGTTTTTAATTTCTTCCTCTGCCCTAACTTTATTTTTAAAAACTTGCAAGATGCCTTCTAGGCAGTTTGAAACAAATTCCACCATTTTTGTGTCATCAGATAAAATCGGGCGCAAGCCTTCGGAGAATTGATAGAGAGTAAAATCATACACATCGGCTGTGGGGTCTGGGAAATAAGCTTCTCCGAAATTATCGATAACAGTGACAAATGATACTAGTCGCTGAAGTCCAGCAAAATCATAATTGGTGATGTATCTATTTTCTTTAAGGAACTCAAATACCAGCTGTGTTGCCGATATTTTTTCACTGCGCTGGTGATGATCAAACTTGCCCATACCGGTATCGACATGGATGATGTCGGGATTTTCATCAGGGTTCTTGTCTTCAAGCGTTTTTCCTGCGGGAACAAACTTGACCTCAGCATCTTCCCAACCTGGCATATATTTTTTTATAAGCCATACGCTTCCTACTGCATCAGTGTCGGGAGCCATATGGGTAACAATAGTTTTCATATATTATGGAGTTTGCTAAATATTTCATCCTCAGATAAAAGTTCGAAATTTTTCTCGGAACGTTTCTTGAATTCAATTTTGTCCCCTGCTTTATCTGAAACAACAAGTCGTACAGGAATACCAATTAAGTCTGCGTCTGAAAATTTTTCACCAGCTCCAGCATCGACTCGATCATCATAAAGTACTTCAATATGTTTTTCTTTTAACACATCGTATAACTTATCTGCCTCAGCCGTATCTTTTTTTAAATTTATAAGAACTACTTTGTATGGTGCGACAGATTCTGGCCAGATAATACCGTGATCATCATGATAAATCTCAACGAGCGCACCAATAAGTCGAGTAATGCCAATTCCGTAACTTGCAAGCCAAATAGGTTTTTTTGATCCGTCGCTGTCTGTGAAAGAAGCATTCATTTTTTCCGAATATTTTGTACCAAGAGGGAAAATATTCCCGACCTCGATAGCTTTGCTCGACGTGATTTTGCCTTTATTGCATTTTGGACATGTATCGCCTTCGGCGCCTTTAAATACTTCTTTGTTTTGGGCAAAATCACACTCGTTGCAGTAATACAATGTGTCTTCGCCGCCTTCTGATAATACTTGGAATTCATGAGTAAATTCTTCTGTAAAAACTCCGCCAGATGCCTCGGTTTTTTTGACCTCAAGTCCCAAGCGTTTAAATGTTTTAATGTATGCATCTGCTACATGTTCGTAATATTTCATCATGTCCTCTTTGTCAGTATGTGCGCTGTATAAATCTTTCATCAAAAATTCCCGTCCTCGTAAAATGCCTGCTTTGGCACGTAATTCATCTCTGAACTTAGTGGAAAAGTGATAAATTTTTATTGGAAAATCTTTGTAGCTTGAAATATGTTTACGGATAAGATCCATGACAATTTCCTCATGAGTGAAAGATAGCGCGTATTCTTTATCACCTTTTTTGAATTGATACATTACTTCTTTAGCCGATTCCCAACGACCTGTTTCATTCCAAATTTGTTTTGGATGAAGTAAAGGCATAAGTATTTCTTGGGCACCCGTAGCATTCATTTCCTCCCTGACAATCTCCTCAATTTTTTTGGCGACTCTGAGTCCCAATGGGAGGAGTGTGTAAGAGCCTGCCATGAGTTTATCGATGAAACCGGCTTTAAGAAGTAGCTTGGCGTTGATGGCCTCTTCACCTGCAGGTTGGGTCTTGGAGGTCTTGGCAAATGATTGAGAGTATCTCATGAGATGTATTGTAACATTAAAACATTTTTCCTCCAAGAGGTACATCATGTGTTGAGGTAAGTAAAACTACGCCGTTGTTACCATCCGGCAATCCGAGAGTTAGACATTCAGAGATAAATGGTCCGATTTGTTTAGGTGGGAAATTAATGACTGCAATTACTTGTTTACCCATGAGACCCTCCTTTTTATAATGCTCCGTGATTTGAGCAGAAGATTTTTTTATACCGATTTCAGGACCGAAATCGATTGTTAATTTATAGGCTGGCTTCTTTGCCTCAGGAAAATCATGCACTTCAATAATTTTCCCAACCCTTATGTCAATTTTCTCAAAATCTAAATATTGGATCATGTGACTTGAATAGCGTTAGGGATTGACTTTATAACCAAGTCCTATAAGAACTTTATCGACGGCTTCGTGTTGCCCTAGCTCATACGTATCGATTATTAAATGAAAATATTCTGGGTTCCAGAAATTATAATCGCCGTATAATTTACGATATTTGGCAAAATTGGTTTCTTCTCTCTCTTTGATAAATTTTTTTGCCTGGTCGATAGATATTTTATCGCGGTTGGCAATACGGTCAACTCTGAGTGACATATCGCGGCAGACTACGAGAATTCTAAATGTGCGCGGTAAATTTCTCGCAACAAATCCAGCCAGCCAAGCTTCAATCACCCAATTTTTTTCAGTCGTCAGTAATTTTTCAACCATATTTTCGATATCACGATCATATTGTTCAGAAACTTTGGTAGCAGTCGGCATAACATTATCTTTGACATGTTCTCGAAATAATTCACCGATTGTTTTGAATTTCCAACCTTGAGATTGAAGATACGGTTGGAGGTTACGATAGAGAGTAGTTTTACCAGTACCCGCACCACCGGAGATAGTGATATTGTCGTATTTCATCTAAAAAGTTTGATGAGGTCGCTGGCTGAAACAAGGATCATGAGAGAGATAAGTACAATAAATCCGGCCAAATTAGTGTAGCGCTCGAAATTGTAGCTGGGTCGTTTTTTGGTGATCCATTCGTAAATCACAAATGTCAGTCTGCCGCCATCGAGTGCAGGAAATGGTAACAAGTTCATAGTCGCCAGTGAAAGACTCAAGAGCGCAATAATATTTGCTAGATTAACAATAAGTTTTTTGCCTGATGAGTTGAGTGTATCTTGAATAATCCCAAAAATACCGATTGGTCCTGAGACTGCGCCAGCAACTGGTTGGACGCTTTTTTCCTTGAATGAACTAGCAAACAGAGTGCCAATTGCATTTAGATTGTATGCCATAAGGTTGTAGGAATGCATAGGTCCTGAAAATACCTTTTGTATGGGGGTATCATAGCGTATTATGGCAGCTTGAGCCAAACTTACACCGATAATGTTGCGTTTTAATTCTTTATTGTAAATAGGAGTGACGGTGATAGTTTTATGTACATCATTGGTGACATTGATAAGTTCAATTTGCACAGGAGCATTGCTCTCACTGTTTATCACATGAATTAGTTCATCTGTGTTAGAAATAGTTTGCCATTCAGGATCGGTTTCTTTGCGTACCCTGATAATCTGATCTCCGGTTGCGGCACCTGCTTTTTGAGCCGGTGAGTTGGCTGTAGCATCGGCTACAACTACTCTGTCTTCTACTGTTCCGAACCTGAAATGATAGTTGCCGATAATGGGTATTGGTTCTGATTTGAATCCCCCGCTTACAAGAAGTACATAATAAATTGCGATTCCTAGCAGCATATTCATTAAAACTCCGGCAATCAAAATGATCGATCGCTGCAGAGGTTTTTTATTGACAAAAGCACGATTTTTAAGCTTGGGATCGCCGTCTGAGGTTTCGTGAAATTCTTCACCATAAACTTTGACGAATCCTCCTAAAGGAAGCAAATTTATACTATATAGAGTCTCGCCTTTTTTTATTCCAAAGAGTCTTGGAGGAAATCCGAGACCAAATTCCTCAACTAGTACGCCATTTCGTTTGGCCGCAATAAAATGACCAAATTCATGGATAAGTACTAGTAAAGATAAAATGGCGATAAAAAGTAATAAGCTGATCATATGTTAAATATCTCTCATTTCTTGTTCTTTACGGTCTCGTATTGCATGCAGATCTTCGGTTGCTTTTTGAGTCAGAGTGTCAACTTCTTTTTCCATGCGAAATTTATCGTCTTCTGTGATCGTTTTTTGCTCGTGCATTTGTTTTATTTTTTTACGGGCATTGTCGCGCTCGTTCCGGATCATGCCTTTTTTTTCCTCGACTTTAGCAGAAATTAACTTAACTATTTTTTCTCTTTGTTCTTCGGACAAAGGAGGTAAATTAACCAGTATTTGATTTCCCTGCGGTTGAGGATTGATACCAAGCGGTGACTGTTGAAGAGCTTTCTCGATGTCCTTGGATGTGGCTGGGTCAAACGGTGTAATGACAATTGTCGTGGGTCCCGAAAGTGTGAGTGTGGCCAGTGAGTTAAGCGGCAACTTGGTTGTTCCGCTGTAAGCTTCTACATTAAGAGTTTCAAGAAGTGCGGTACTTGCTTTACCGCTGCGCATTATTTTGAGATCTTCTTTAAGCTGTTCAGTAACCTTGCCGATAAACGTTTTGAAATCAGTAATTGCTGGATCCATAAGTATTATTCTACACCAAGTGACCAGCGAAGGATACGGGCTATTTTGATATTTTCGCCAAATTTCAAAACAGCCTCTTTGATAAGATCTGAAATTGTACGACTGGGATCTCGAATGTATTCTTGCTTGGCAAGCTCTTTGACGTCTTTGGCTGGTACAGAGGCAACCTGCATGGCAATTTCGGCACCTAGTTTCTGAAAATCGGCGTTGCCAGATACAAAATCTGTTTCACACATAAGCTCGACCAAGCTCGCAATTTTTTTATTGTGATGGACGTAGCTAAAAATTGCTCCCTGCGAAGTCGCGCGATCCTCTTTCTCCGTAGCTTTTTTAGCTCCCCATTCAGTGAGTTTTTTCTTGGCTTTGGCAATATCATTGCCGGCTTCATCGAGTGCTTTTTTTACCAGTGAAAATGAGACGCCGGTTTCTTCTCGTAGTTTTTTTAATTTATCAAAATCTGTCATAGGTAGATATGGTTAATCAGGCAGATTTCTTGTGTTTTGAGTAGGACTCAAGAACCTCTCGGACTATGTGCTCAACCACAATAGCTGCATCGTCGTTGGCGACAATTGGGAAATCAACCTGATCTGGATTGGAATTTGTATCCACAAGCGCAACGACTGGAATATGGTATCCAATCGCTTCTTTAACGGCATTTTTCTCTTTTTTGATATCGACGATAAACAAAACATCAGGTCTTTTATCGAGTGCCTCGAGTCCGCCATAAAATTTTTCGAGTTTAGTGAGTTGCTTTTCCAGCTGAACCTGCTCGTGTTTAACGAATTTAGTCCACTCGCCTTGAGTTTTTTGTTCTTTAAGATCTTTGAGTTTTTTGACATTTTTGATGATGGTATCGAAGTTGGTTAGAAGACCAGGGAGCCATTTGTTGGTGATGGAAGAGAGATTGTTGGTCTGAGCAAAATCTTGCACAAATTGGCTAGCAACTTTTTTGGTAGCTACAACAAGCACAGTTTTACCTTCTAAAGCATATTGAGTCATGGCTTTTTTAGCTTCTTCAAGCTGCGTTATAGTTTGTGACAGGTCAATAATCGAGACGCCATTGATGATTTTGTAAATATATTTGCGAGATTTAGGGTACAGTCTGTTTTTTTTATGTCCAAGGTGAGCGCCAAGCTCAAACAATTTTTGGACGTCAGAATCCGTTTGTTTTGTATCAGTCATAGATGAAATTGTATCAGCTTGAGGCTAGATTTGCAAGAGAGCCTCTGCTATTTCAAGTCCAATGTTTTTAAGTAGTCCGTAAACGGATCTTTGATTTCGGGGTGCCGTAGTGCAAATTCGACCACAGTTTTCATGTACTCGAGCTTATTACCTGTGTCATAGTAGGTACCATTTTTGATTTCAACTGCATAGACATCTTGACCTTTTTGTCTGAGGAGGTTGAGAGCATCGGTGTACACAAATTCTCCTCCGGTGCCGGTTTGGTCTCTCTGTACCATTTCTCCGATACAATCGAATATTTCCGGGGTAAAAACATACCCCGACATGATCGCCATATCTGAAGGCATTTTGTCTGGACCTGGTTTCTCGATAATATCTGACACTTTATATGTGCCGGGTTCTACTTCTTGACCTGAGACATACCCGTAGCGTTTTGCATCGTCAGGAGAGGATCTTCTCATGGAGGATAAAATTGAAGCACCATGTTTATTGTATGCATCAAGCAATTGTTTAGTACGTGAAGGCTCAGACACAATAAAATCATCTCCAAAAAGTACCAAAAAAGGCTCGTTGCCGATAATATGCCGCGCATTCCAGATGGGAATAGCGTTTCCCTGCGGCCCTTTTTGCCTAATGTAGATAAAATTGGCCATATCGGCCACACGTTTAACTTCGGCCAGCTCCTTCTCTTTACCTGCGTCTTGTAAACGCTTCACCAGCTCAAAAGGATAGTCAAAATGGTCCTCGATGGTGCGCTTGTGCCAACCTGTGACTATAATGACATCTTCTATGCCGGCGCTCACTGCCTCTTCTACTACATGTTGGATAACTGGTTTATCAACAATTGGGAGCATCTCTTTGGGCATGGCCTTGGTTTGAGGCAAAAAACGTGTGCCAAAGCCCGCTGCTGGTATGACTGCTTTTGTAATTTTCATTTACATTCGAGTGTAATTTTTTGATCGATAGTAGTAGATTGATCGATCACTGCGCTTATTTCGGCGATGCCGGGAGCATCACAGGTAATAGTGGTTTCGACCTTGCCTGTTGGATCTGATGTTACGGTGCGTTGGCGAATTAAGCCTTGAGTCGAGGAAAACGTGACATTATGATCTGAAAGAGGCTTACCGCTCAAGCTACGGACAAAGGCCGTGATTGTACTAGGAGTGCCGACTGTGACTGTGAGTGGCCAAATAAGCAAAACTGATGAGCTTGGTGACGGGGAGCGATCCTCTTGCGCCTCAGTAATCCGTCGCAAAGGATCGCGGGCCAAGACAAGTATGGAGAAAAAAGTAAAGGTCAGAAAAAAAAGTGAAAAAAGACTCACAAACTTCTTGTCCATGTTAATTCAACTTAAGCATAACATTCCAGATATTGTTTGTCAAATTCCCACGCGGGATGTAGCTTGAAAATTAGCTTATAGTATGGTACAATTCCCGTCATATTATAAAAACTGCCAATATAGTATTTTAAAAAAGATTATGAAACGTCGCAAACCAGTCAAAAAAAACCAAAAAAGCATAATTTCCAATTACTTCAAAAGAGGAGAGTTGTGGATTGGTATGGCGACAGTTGTCGTGATACTTGCACTTTTGAGTAAATTGTCTCTTCCTCAACTGATTGCATCTTCTACCTCATACAGAATAATGATCGTCAAAGTTACACCGACTCCTTCATCCATCAAACACATATCTGCACCTGCATCTATACACCTTACTCCAACACAAACACAGCCCGTTATTAGGTCATACACTATTCAGGATGGAGATAGTTACTTCACCGCAACTCAAAAAGTCTGTGGCAACGGCACATACTACATATATAACCAGCAGTTGAATGCCGATAAACCTCTGCAAATTGGTGATACTTTACAGATCCGCTGCAACTGGGAGTAACCTATAAGGTAATCGTATCCCCTTCTTTGGCTTGATTCGAAAGAATTTGTTTGGCAATAGTATCTTCAAGGTATGTGCGCAGCGCTCTCTCCAGATTACGCGCCCCAAATGTTGGATTGTAATTCTGATCGACGATTTGCTTAAGTGTTTGATCCGACACTTGTACCTTGACTTTATACATAGAATATACCTGATCTAGTACTTGGTTAAGCATCGAGCGAGCAATTGTCAACGACGAACTTTGATCAAGCGATGAATAGACAATTATGCCGTCGAAGCGATTGAGAAACTCTGGAGAATATACTTGTTTGCTGATAAGAAAATCTACTATTTGATCTTGCGAAGGTGTTTGTCCACCAGGTTTTTTTTGCATCTCGTACATGAGATGTACACCAGCGTTACTTGTGGCGATGATCACTAAGTTTTTGCAATCGACTCGTTTCCCGTAGCCGTCGGTATAATACCCTTCATCCAATATGGTTAAAAAAATATTGATAAGATTTTTATCGGCCTTTTCAAGTTCATCAAGCAATAATACCCCATACGGATGTTCACGCAACGAAGCAGTCAAAAGTCCAGGCGTTTTGGTAACCTGAGAGCCTATGAGTTTGGCAATATCTTCTTTGGTTTGGAAGAGCGACATATCAAACCTGACGAGAGTGTCGTCGGAATCAAAAAGAGTACGGGCGATTGCTTTGGCAGTCTCGGTTTTACCCACTCCAGTTGGGCCCAAAAACAAGAAGCTGGCTAAAGGTTTTTTACGCTTACCCATGAGAAGAAATGCCCGTCTCAACCCAGAAGCCACCTGATCGATGGCGTCTTCTTGCTGGACAATATCTTGTCGCAAACTTGTTTCCAATTTAAGAAGTTTAACTTTAAAATCAGTCGAAAGAGTCATGGGAATATGAGTTTTTTCATGTAAAACTTGGTCAATATGCTCGGGTAAGACTTGAGTCTTTTTTTGTTCGCCAACTACTACACACGCTTCATCCAGAAGTTGGAGTGTTTTCTCGGGAAACGGGATATTGGTGATAAAATGTTCACTCTTTTCGATGGCTTCAACGACGGTTTCATACGGAATTATTAATCCATGGCGCCGCTTCTCAAAAAAAATAGCTGCATCAAGAAGTATGGTATAGGCTTCTTCCTTGGAGATTTCGTAGACATCGACTTTGGTAAATAATCTCTGAATAATGGGGTTTTGAGCCATGTATTGCTCATATGAGTAAGGAGTAGTAACTCCAATAAAATGCAAATTGGCAGCTTTGGCATATTTTTCAATCGAAGATGAGAGATCGATGCGGCCTTCACCTGATGTAACATATCTATCGATTTCTTCAATGATTAAAATCACGTTTTGTGCTTGGAGCGCTTCGTCGAAAAGTTCATTGAGTAGTTCTTCTCTGCGCTTGGGATCGGTATCTTGAGTCAGAATTTTTTCCAGATTGAGTTTAAGTACTCTTTTGTACATAAGAAGTACATTGACTTGGCCTTCATAGACTTTTCTGGCTAGTGCATCGATAATCGTATGTTTACCAACTCCCTCATCGCCGCAGAGAACAATATTGGCTTCGGCTGATTTGGATAGAACTCTCTCGATTTGATCAATTTCTTTCTGTCTACCTACTAAATGGGTACGGGTGCCTTGATAATTGGAGGCGGTTAATTCTTCGGTATATTCATCTAGGGTTGGTGTATAACCAGCCGCCCAATCACGCGCAAGCGGCGGTAAAGCAAATAAGCTTTTTAGCTCCCACCACTGGTTTTTATTAATATTTTCTTGGTACCAACTTTCAAACCACGCTTCACCTGGAATCATATTTTCGTGTCTGAGTATATGTTGGGTGATAAATTGTTTTTTCAATGAAGCTTTTTTCTCTTCTTCGCTTTGTCCAAGTCGACTCAAACTGGAGGTAATCGGCCATGTTATAAAAAAAACTACGATAATAATTGGCAATAGTAATATATATATAGCCTGCACGAACATATAAAAAAATATGAGCGTGAGACGCATGATACAGCCCATGCCGCGAGAGATAAGATTAAAACTCCAGTCATTCAGGCGGGTAGACAATGGTCTAGCTTTGTTGGTCGGGCGAGCAGTCAAATTTTTCCACGGAGAAAATAAGGTTTTAAGGAGTGTTGGAACTGAAAAAAAATAAGGCAAAAAAATGAAGACGTTAAAAATCGCCGAAAAGAAATTCTGAACCATGAAATCATTCTATATCTTTTTGAGAGACTTTGCCAAGTTTTCGGTTTGAGTAAGTAGCATATCGACTTCGTCAAGTCCGGCATCCCAAAATGAGCGTTTGGAGATGTCGACGCCTAAGTTTTTGAAAATTACTTTGGGAGACTCGGATTTGCCGGCAGAGAGAAACATTTTAACTTGTTTAATAAATTCACTGTCCCTTCGTACCTTATGCTGGAGTGATTTGGAAATGAGAAGTCCTGACGCATATGAATATACATAAAAAAAATAACGGATATGGTTCCAGTATACCCACCAGTTTTCAGATCCTGGCGACTGTTCTATCGCTGATCCCATATAATCTGCCATATGTTTCTGGAATATTTTGCCTATTTCTTCTTTGGAAAGGTATCCTTTAAGCCGAAATTCTGCATGGAGTTCTTGCTCGAATTCATAAGCTGCTATTTGTCTAAAAATCGACGAGACGTCATCGCTTAATTTTTTCATAAGTATAGACAAACGTGTTTCGTCGCTAGCTTCTTTGAGAAGTTCATCGAGTACGAAATCTTCCATAAAAGTACTGGCGACTTCGGCAGTTGAGGTAGGTGTGCCAAAATTGAGGGCATTTTGCGTAGTGCGGGTGAGCTCGTTGTTGATGCCGTGTCCGGCTTCATGGGCGATTGTTAGTACATCGGTCAGTTTATCGGTGTGGTTTAAGAGTATGTAGGTAGGCTGGGATAAAAGATAATGCGCGCAAAATGCCCCACTGCGTTTTCCCTGGGCTGGATAGACATCGACATGACCTTTATTGACGAATGTGTTAAAAATCTGAGCAAATTCTGAGTCGAGTTTGGTAAACACTTTAGCAACAAGTGCCACAGACTTGTCATACGTATAGACTTTTTCAACATCTCCAATTGGAATATTGCGTTCGTGATATTTGAGCTTCTTCAGTCCAAGAATATTAGCCTTCAGGTGATAGTAACGAGAAGAAATATCAAAACGTTTGGAAACTGCATCAACTACCACATCGACCACATCTGATTCAACGTCATCGCCCAAATGTCTTGACGCGTCGGGCCTCATGAATCCTCGTAATTCATCGTCAATTTTTTTATTCATCAATACTGAATTAATCTCGGCTTCTGCAATTTCTGCATGCTCGGCAAGAATCGAGTGCATTGCTGTACCTGCGCTATCTCGTTCTCTTTTGGATCTGCTTTCGAGTGCTCCCAATATTTCGGTAAAACTTTTGGTCTTTTTTTTACCATGCTCGTCAACAATATCTTTTTGAGTTTTTGATAAAAAACTTGAAGTGAGTTTGACCCAATTGCCATATGAGGGAATCGATTTAAGATTGAGAATTTTTTCTTCTTTTTCAGACAGAATGTAGCGAGATTCTTCAAATAATCGTTGCAGGAAGTGGTGATATGGTGCTAGTTCGCGTGACGAAAGAATTTTTTTTTGAAAATCGGTAGGGATTTTGGAAATGTTTAGAGTAAAAAATTGGATATCATTTTGGATTTTTAGAGTAAACTCCTCGATTTTTGAGTATGCAGCTTTAAGTTGGGAATCATTTTCGTCTTGTGCAGTACGCAAATCAAAATAATACATTTCGTCTCCACCATAAGCGTACACCTTCATCCATTCCTCAAACTCATCAAGTGCAGTTTTTAAAACATGAATATTTGTTAAGTAATCTGTCTTTTTTTTCCATTTATTGATGAAGTCATAACTCTTTTTATAAACGGTTTGCCTTTTTTTTGGCATGTGTGGATCATTATCGCGTAAAAAAAGTGGTGTTAAATTCCATTTTGTTGGTAGTTTTTTTGATTGGTCCATATATAAATTATATCAGATGGCGACTAACTTTTTTGCATTTGCCTATTGACAAATAATAATAAATCATCCTTAATGAAATTATACTTCCATGAAGCACAAAATGGATGCGACAGGACCAGATGAAATTCTGTCAAAACACTTTAACTCAAAAAAAACTCTTTTTATTAAAGACTGCTATTCTTCCACCCAAAAAATCAAAGATAAACCAAAATTGAATTTAGTAACCCTAAATTATGTGAGAGGAGGTGAGTTTTATGGCTAAGAAAAGAAAGACAGCTAGAAAGACGACAAAAAAGAGAACAACACGACGTCGTAGATAATTTTAGCGTTAAAAACTTGCCCCGTACTTTTTCTAAATTCACTTGAAAAAGTACGGGTTTTTTTATGCTATAATCACTACATATTTTGGCTTGCATTTTTTTAGTTACATGAAACGAAAAATAGTAAAAAAAAATCAAAAAGAAACATACGCTCCACCTGCTGGTAATGGCTATGCATTGTCTGGTAAAACGTTGCTTATAGTCAATACAGGATTTATTAAGAAAAAGTTTATTTTTCAGAGACTCAAAAAACTCGGACTTACAGTTGTGGTCTTAAATAAAGAAAAAAATTGGGCTTCTCCGTATGTGGATCATTGGATACTGGCCGATACATATAACCATAAAGAATCAATACAAGAGGTTTCGAAATTTATCCTTAATAATCGCAGTGTCAAAATCGACGGCGTCATAACTTTTTGGGAAGATGATGTTTTATTGGCCTCCAAAATTATTGATAAATTTAATTTCATAGGTATCCCCTATCATGTTGCCAAAAAAGTACGCAACAAATTCTTGTTTCGCGAGTTTTGTCTAGAAAATAATATTCCTACGCCCAAACATCATTTAATTCGTGGTAACACAGATTTGGGATATGTTCTTGATAATTTCAAATTTCCTTTGGTTATCAAGCCAGTTTACGGCAGTCAAAGCAATTTTGTCACCAAAGTGAATGATCGAGATGAACTGTTCGAGTGGTATAGCTACATCAAAAAAAATATTTCCACCAACATCGAGTCGGCACTGGCAGACGGTTTGGAAATTTTTGTGGAAGAATATATTGACGGTGACGAAGTGGATATTGATTTACTTATACAAAACGGCAAAGTGAAATTTTATTCGATCTCCGACAACTACAATAAAAATAAAGGGTCGTTTTTTTATGACAATGGTCAAGCAATTCCTTCTAATCTCCCTCAAGAAAATCAACGTACGCTTATTGATCTGGTGGAGGAAACACTTGAGAAACTTGGAGTTCAGCACGGTTGCATACATTTTGAAGCCAAATCTACTCCCAATGGTCCGGTACCAATCGAAATCAATTTACGTATGGGTGGTGACTATGTTTACTCATACACCAAAAGCGCCTGGAACGTTGACCTGATCGAGAATGCCGCCAAGATCTCATTGGGTCAATATATCAAAATTCACAAACCCGAACACCCACATAAATACATTATTGGGTGGGATTTATACCCTGATGACTCGGGAATTTTGGTACAGCTTGATATTAATGACCGTATACGTAAACGTAAATATCTAGAAGAACTTGAGATTTATAAAAAAATTGGCGAGCCAGTGCTCGTGCAGCCGGATGGTTTTGAGTATTTGGGTTGGTTAACTGTATCAGGCCGCAACCCAGTTGACGCGCAAGATAATTTAGACGATGCTTTGCGCTATATTCGTTACAAAGTGGTGAAGTTTGATCCTGCTTCGTCGATTGGTAAAACTTCAAGGAAGCACAGATTCACGTTTGCCTCGGTAAGTAAAGACACGTTGATGCGAGCAGTGAAAATTGAGCATATTCGTCGTGTCTCAAGTCGTAATGTCCGCAAACTGCATGTGGGAATCGCCTGCAATATCTATGAATCATCTCACGGAGACAGCGTCGAGCAGGATCTCATGTCTGTCGGGAAAAATATTGAGCAAACGCTCCTCGATCGCGGCTATAAAGTGACTTTTTTTGATTTTAATAATTTACCTAAGACATTTACCGAACTTAACCAAACCGATGTTGATATGGTTTTCAATGTCTGCGAGAGAATCAACGATTCAAGTTTGCTCGAACCTCACTCAGCTGCAGTCCTTGATAGTTTACAAATTCCTTATACCGGCTCCAATCCCCTTACACTTGCCTTATGTATTGATAAAATCCGCGTAAAAAAATTGCTTGCCTTTCACGACATTCCCACGCCTAATTGGGACTATGTGTACACAATGGATGATGAGATAGACGAAGACCTCCGTTATCCCTTGATTGTTAAGCCAGGTAACACTGATAATTCCATCGGTATTACCAATGACTCGGTTGTCACCAATAAAAAGGAATTGGACAGGCAATTGGAAAAAGTAGTTAAAGAGTTGGGTAGGCCAGCGCTTATCGAAGAATATATCGAAGGAGATGAGTATGATGTCTCGATTATCGGTAACGATGATGAACATGACGTGAGAGTTTTGCCACTTTCAAGATCGTTATTTCAGGATATGCCCGAGGGTTATTGGCACATTTACCCGTACGATGCAAAATGGACTAATAGTGAAATTTATGATAAAGGTATCAAAGTGCAAAGACCTCCTAAAAACATTAGTAAGCGGCTTGAGTCTTTAATTTCTGAGATTTCACTAGATACATACAATATATTAGACTGTCATGATTACGGTCGTGTTGAAGTGCGCGTGGATCAAGACGGCAATCCCTATGTGCTTGAGTTAAATCCCAACCCTTCAATCAATATCAACGACTGCGTGCCGGCTTGTGCTGAGCTCATCGGTATGGACTACGGCGACTTTATTGAAGAGATTATCAAAATGGCTATCAAACGCTACAAGAATCGCCCACCTTACTACCATTTGCAGACAAATTTGATTTAACTATGGGAGAAAAAGAAAATGAACAAAATTCTGGAAGAATTTTTAAAGTTAATAAAGGCTTCATAAGAACCCGTGTATATGATATTACTGAAGATACAGAAGTTAAATTGAAAATTGATACAAAGCTTTCCTTCGATCTTTCATTTATAGGCCAGGCAATTCTTGGGATCCGTAATTTTATTGGAAGGAATGACGTACCGGCTGGATATGAAGTGTCTAAACAAGGATTTAGAGTAGGTGATGATTATATCGGTAAAGGAACCATTCGTCCAAGATCAAGAACTGCAGAAGAACTACAATATCAAAAGGTAGAAAAAAGTCTGGAAGCGCGTGTTGCTCAATATCTTCGAAAAAAATAGTGGCCGCTGAGGGGCTCGAACCCCCGGCCTTTGCGATGTAAGCGCAACGCTCTAACCAACTGAGCTAAGCGGCCTAATAACCTCAATTATATCAAAACCAGGTCTTTATTCTGATACAATAGCCGCATGAAGAACTTCTACTTCGTTACTGCAAATCCTGGAAAACTTAAAGACGCCAAACAAATATTCGGTGAAAATATCAAACATATAGATGTCGATCTTGATGAAATTCAGGAAATGAACGCTAATAAAATCGCAGAGCATAAAGTTAAGCAAGCATGGAAGTTGGTCAAAAAACCAGTAGTCATCTGGGATGCCTCAATCGAAATTGATTGCTTAAATGGTTTTCCCGGACCGCTGATAAAGTGGTTTTGGCAAACAGTTACGTTAAAAAAGATTTGTCAGATCGCTCAGATGTATAAAAATAATAAAATTTTAGTGCGAGTAACTTTAACCTACTATGATGGTAAACGTGCCAAATATATATCTACAACTGCCGAAGGGACAATGCCTCCCAGGCCACGCGGCAAAAATGGTTTTGGCTGGGATGCTATTTTTATACAAAAAGGTTCTCGTCTAACAAATGCCCAAAGAGATCCTAATGATCATGATATGCATAAAGCCAATAGGAAAGCACTGGAAGCTTTAAAAAAATATTTGAAGTAGTGGGTGCGGATAGAATCGGACTATCGGTCTCTTCTTTATCAGAGAAGTGTTTTACCACTAAACTACGCACCCGATGTGTTAAAATTATACCACAAAAGCTATTGACAGCTAAGATACGGGTTGCTATTGTGAGAGAAGGTCATCTCATGACCATATTTTTCAGATGCTCTATTTTTCAGAAGTTAAAGGAAAGACAGTTACGACAGAAGACGGCATTACCGTCGGTACTTTGCAAGACCTCATTTTTCTGGCAGAGGATCAACCTACTTTAACGAAACTTGTTATTGAGCGAACAGGTAGTAAACTCATAATCCCTGTTAAATACCTCATAAAAATCAACCATGTCATAACTCTTGCAAAACAGTACGAAACAACTGAGCTGGCCGAAAATGAGCTATATGTGATGCGAAATCTGCTTGATAAACAAATTATCGATCTTCAAGGCAACAAAATAGTACGCGTCAACGATGTTGTTATTCAAGATAAACCTGTTCTTTATATCGCCGGTGTAGATATCGGCTGGATTGGCATCTTACGTTGGTTGCGTCTTGAAAAAGTGGTCATAAGTTTTTTTCAGACATTTGGTCAGCGCGTTACGTCTGATTTTCTTTCTTGGGGAGATATCCAGCCGCTTGAACTTACTCGCGGAAGAGTGCAGCTTAAAAAAGAAGAATCAAAACTCGAAAAAATTCCACCAGAAGATTTGGCAGACCATCTCGAAAAAACCAATATCGTCAATATCCGAAAAATTCTTACGCTGCTTGATAAAGAATATGCGGCCGAAGTTATTTCCAACCTCAATTTAAATTATCAGACCGCTATATTTAGACAGCTACCTATCGAAGATATCGAAAAAATTATTCGCTACATGGATCCCGACGATGCTGTAGATGTCCTGCTTACCTTTTCCCCTAAAAAAAGAGAACACGTGTTGTCACTGCTTGATGAACACACGCAAAAAAAACTGCACCACCTTTTGAATCTTTCTACTACTGATATTGGTGAAATGTTAACAAGCGAATATCTGACTGTCTTGCCTAAAAATACAGTACATGAAGTAGTTGATATCATCAAAAAATCCACTACAGATTATTCTTTTTTGACGTACATCTATGTACTTAATGAAAATAATCAGCTGGTGGGCGTATTTAATTTGCACGAAGTCTTGTTACAACCTGCAGATATGTCAGTCTATAAATTTATGACTCAAAACGTGGTGGTAATACATATGACCACTCCCCGAGAAATTGCCATAAAAAAAATGCTCAAGTACAAGTTGTTTGCTCTCCCGGTAATTGATCGAGAAAAACAAGTGCTAGGTATTATCACATTCGATGACGTCGCCGAGCATATTCTGAAAAAAATCTGATGCAAAACCAACTTAAAAAGCTATTTAATTACCAATCGCCGTATCGAATACGGAGAAAATTACTCCTTTTTTTGGCTGTGCTTGGGCCATCAACTATTGCCACGATGGCCGGTAATGA
>CAYLXX010000002.1:0-2949 GCA_964387955.1 uncultured Gammaproteobacteria bacterium | reverse complement strand
TCCTTTTTTTGGCTGTGCTTGGGCCATCAACTATTGCCACGATGGCCGGTAATGATGGCGCAGGTGTGACAACGTATGCTATGGCTGGTGCACGTTTTGGCTACGCAATCCTCATCACGTTGATTCCGTTAACGATTCTGTACACAATTACGCAAGAAATGGGTTCACGCGTTGCGATAGTCGCCGGACGCGGCTTGGCCGATCTGATCCGTGAGCGCTTTGGAATCAGGATTGCTGTACTAATGTTTTTTCTGCTTGCGATCACTAACTTTGGTACAACATTGTCCAACGTTGCCGCTTTGAAAGTGTCAGGTAACATGTTGGGTTTACCGACAACATTGTTTATTTTTTTCTCCATTGGCGTCTCTTTTATTATTATTACCGCTGCTAACTATCGCACGACTCAAAAAATTTTCCTTCTCGGTGGAGTTTTATACCTAAGTTATGTTTTTGCTGCAATCAAAGGCCAACCCGATTGGGGCGATGCTTTAAAAGGTCTGGTTGTTCCAAGTAAAGAAATATTGTCTGGTGATTTTATTCTCGGCGCGATTGCCATCATAGGTACGACCATTACACCATGGGGACAATTTTTTGTTCAAAGTTATATGAAAGATAAAAATGTACCGATAACCAATCTTAGATTTGCCAAACTTGAGGCATTTTTTGGCGCCACTTTATCCAATGTTTTTACATTTTTTATCATTGTGGCCACTGCCGCAACTTTGTATATGCACCACATTCCGCTGGCCTCGGGAGAACAAGCGGCTTTAGCAATACGCCCTTTTGCCGGAGAACTATCTGGACTACTTTTTGCCTTTGGTTTGATGAATGCAGCCATCATCGGTATGATTATTGTTTCACTTTCTACTGCCTATGCATTCTCAGAGTTTTTTGGATTTGAGGGAACGCTTGATAAACCATTTCGCAAAAGTAGATTATTTTACGGCTTTTTTCTCACCAATCTTATTATTGCAGCGCTTATTGCAATCAACCCCTACGTATCACTTTTTAAAATTGTCTTTTTCACTCAGACGCTCAACGCCATTCTTCTACCAGTAGTTTTATTTTTCACATTGAAAATTGTCAATAATAAATCCATTATGGGGCCCTATACCAATACAAAATTTGATAATATTGTATCCATAGTCGGGTCGATTGTACTGGTGATTGCTATAATTTTGGCAGTTATAAGTGGAGTATTAGGAAATATATGAAAAAACTAATTGTGGTAGCAGATTGGGTTGATGACTCACTAACGTGCCAGGAAGTTCGTACAGCGGTTGAAGGATTTCTGAAAGATCCTTCTATGCCTAATATTTCATTTACTTCATCTACGCCATCGACGATTCACACGGGCTATATTATTAATCAAATTGTGGCTGTCGAAGAACGGTACGGCCGGCCACTGGAAACTATAATTTTTCAAAATACAGATCCACGTATCCAATCAGAGGCTCGAGTGGAAAAAGCACAGGGCGCTGAATTTGTGGTGATGCGATTAAAATCGGGAATGTACGTTATGGGGCCGAATGCAGGTTATAATCATTCGTTTATCAAATCTGATATCGATGAACTATTTATATATAAAGGGTTAAATAAGGGAAGTCAATTTCGCTCCCGTGACCTTTATCCTCGCGTTGCAGCCCATATTATGGATAGTCTTGAAGATGAACTGGAACTGGAAGAAATATCACTAAACGAAATACCAGAAGTTGAGGGGTATTATGTCGGTCATATAGATAATTACGGCAATATAAAAACTACTCTTACTCATGAAGATCTTAAGGGTCGTTATGAGTATGGCGAGAAAATAAAAATTAAAATCGGTGCTGTTCAACAAGAAGCCACGTTTGTCGATAATTTATTCGGTCATAAACCTGGGGAACTAGTGATTTATCCAGGTTCATCTGGTAAAAAAGACAATCCGTACATCGAAATTACTATCTGGCGACACTTCACCAGTCACGAACGATCTACTGGAGTACATGCCTTTAATGATCCACTACCTGGTGCAAAAATTGAGATTATGGGGAAATGATAGATAATAAATGGTTCTTTACTGAGCTTCCTCTACCCTTCAAACTTTTCTCATTTTTTATTAGAGGTGATTTGTTGGTTTTACTTCCGCTAGTTTTAATAATTTTCTTTCTAGGGTTTATTTCTTTTAAATTTATGGTGGTAATGATTGGAGCCTATATTGCAGTGCGGCATCTAGGTGAAATGATGTATTGGTTTGCACATCAATTTAATGAAAGAAAATACAGACCGTATGATTTTGGTCTAAAAAATCTTGACAATCATGCTATCTATATTATCTATCAAACTATATCTATCTTTGGGGTAATGGTAGGAGTAGGAGTAATGTTTTATGTATTATTTTTCTGGCATTGAGGCAAAAAGTTCGTCTATCATCACTTCTACTCCGCTTCTTAATGCACTCGTTTCGCAGGGTTTATCTGAGCGTAAAGTAAAATGGCCTAAAATCGATCCGTCGCGTTTATGTTGAACGAAGCGTTGTTCTCGAACAAATCGTCCTTGTTCTACTTGCTGTATTTCAGGCGTATTGTCAACAGGCATATGAGGACCAAGCACTACCTTATGAGGTTGAAGAGCTTCTTGAATTTCGTCAACGCTCATGGGGACATCTTGAGACTGATTAATAATTGTCACAATTTTGTTGTGAAGTGAGTCGGTCAGGTGGTTGACGCCGCTTTGATGAGCAAAGGAGTCAATTGTATGTTTAGAGCATTTTTCCATTTTCTAGATTTAGTCTAATAATCGGGCTAGGAAAGATGAGTTTTACTACTTCACCGGTAGTCTGTTTTCTTTACTTAAAGAAACCAATTCGTCAAATTTATAAAGTTTTGGCGAACGACTTTGCACAGAATGCAAAATAAAAAAAAGAAAGGAGGTGATCCATCCGCTCCTTCCAGAACGGATACCTTGTTA
>CAYLXX010000001.1:0-87131 GCA_964387955.1 uncultured Gammaproteobacteria bacterium | reverse complement strand
TAGTACTACTTTTACTTATCGGAATGGGGATATATAGTTTAATTAGCAGTCATCAGGCTATTCAAACAACTATTACTGAAATAACTAATAAAAAAACATTCAACAATAAAGAATTTGGATTTTCTTTTCAATATTCAGGGGATTATAAATTAACAGAAAATAGTTCATTAAAGGGTATTTATGTTAATTTGGATAAAAATATAAAATCTGGAGGTGACCAGATGGCGCAAGGATCGTTAATTTTATTTAAAGTAGAAAAAGGAACAAAAAACATCATATTACAAAACCTTAATTCAAAATATTCACCCCATAAAGATATCGTCATTAATAATCTTCGAGGATATGAAATTACTGATCAAAATGGTTATCAGGAAAGAGAAAGAAGTATAGTTTTAGATCTGGGAGATGAATTCTTACAAATTGATCAACAATTTGGTATTTCTGATAAACAAATCGATGAATATTCGAAAGAGTTCGATCTAATTCTTCACACTCTTAAAAAAATATAACATACAGTAAATTTTAAACGTCTCAGAATATTTCGTATTTCAATGATAAGTCTCCATATGCTTGATAACACAGGAAAGATAAACGATCAGGATCGGTTCAAATAGCTGTCCGTCTCCGCTCCAGACTAGGGGTAACTTAGTTCCTTGAAAATTGCATTTGACATTTACAACTTGACAGTAGTATATATGTAGTTATAAGAAATTTTGCTGACTTACGAATCATAATGAAAAAAAAGAATAATATTGTACTGTCATTTTTGCTCATAGTTCTTCTTATTCCGCTTATTTTTATATCATCTAAAGGCATTAGACAAATTAGAGATTTTTTTACACACGCCTCTGGAGTCCAAACTCCGAACCCACCTCTGGATGTCTATACCGATTCTTTAGTGAACGGCTTTACGTATACAGAACAAAGAGGAAGCACTCCGCCAATTTGTTTGGTTACCCAAAGTAATCCTGATCACGTTTCGGGTTTGTATTCAGCTGAGGTGGATCTGAACCATTTTTGCACAACGATACTAACTCAATGGGATGGTCAGCATGACAATCAATTTCCAGCAAGAAACTATACCCATGTAGAGTTTGATATGAAAGGAATAACTAATGACGGTACACAACTGTTTAACACTTTTAATTTTAGTTTAGATGATACACATTATAATTCAATTGGCCAAGTCGACATTGGTGGTCCAAATGCTTATAACAATATTCAAATCACCAATTCATGGCAACATGTTTCAATTCCTTTAACCGCCTTTGGGATTGATTACTATAATGCAATGTTAAGTGGTATAGGGTTGAGAAGTGAAGATAATCCACAAGTTTTTAGAGGTCACGTACTATTTGATAATATCCGTTTTGTACAAAATGCAGATACAACAGCGCCAACGCTTGTCTCAGTCCGCAATACCGACTTGACCCATGCAGCAATCAGATTTAGCGAACCTGTTACGCAAGCTGATGTAACGAATATAAATAACTACTCCATAACTTCTGCGACCGATCCACACTATCTGACTCCGCAACATCCGACATCCGCCACACTTTCCCAAGATGGACTGGAAGCTACAATAACACTTGCCGTAGCATTGGTTGGGAATACTACTTACTCTTTCAGTGTTGGAGGAATCCATGATTTATCTAACAATATGATAAGTCCAAATCCAACTGTAAGCAGTCTTCTCGTAACACCAGTAACCATTGTTAGTGAGCTCCCTTGGTTAAAAACGGTGCAGGGAGCGGGTAATGGGCAAAGTGGGAGAATTGTCCAGGCTGATAATAATCAACCTGTTGAGCTAAGAGGAGTTAATATTCTAAGAAACGAGTATGTATACCCGAGCATGCAGTATGAGGAAGCAGCGTTTCCTGTTATGAATAACAATTGGCATGCGAATATTGTCACTCATGGTTTTGCCTCAGCTCCAGTTGTCGCTAACGATCAGACATATCTTGGTGTATTAGATGAGTATCAGAGGCTGGCAGAACAAAATGGGATGTATATTATTTTTACCTACTATTATGCCCAAATAAACGGCGATCAACCGACAAGTCCTTTGGCAGATTGGCCAAACTCTAAGAATGCTCTTGTAGCATTAGTTCAACGGTACAGAAATAAGTCAAATGTCTTGTTCATGCTTCAGGCAGAGCCACATTCTGAAGGAACAGTACGAGTAACATTCCCTGATTTGGTACCTACGTATAACACAATGATCACTGCTATGCGGGCAGTCGATAATCCTACGCCAAGTCGCAAACATCTTATCTTAGCATCCGGTGATGGGTACGGTAGAGATATAAGTCCGGTAGTAGTTGACGAATATGGAGTAGGTCATCTTTCACCAATAACAGCTGATAATGGAGTTAATATTGTCTATTCTTCACATCCTTACGACACACGAGATGGATCAAACGATTGGGAATACTTCTTGCCTGTTGCTGATGCTGGCTATACCGTGTTGGTAACCGAATTTGGTACAGGTGGACAGATGGCTCAATCAGATACTCTAGCACTTATGAATGAAATGAATAATGGTATTCGCCACATTGGTTGGACTGCTTGGATTTTTGATGATGAAGGTTGTCCGTGTGTTTTGGCAAACCGAAACATATTCACTCCTTCAGATCCATATGGCATCTCTGTTCAAGATACTATCATGAGCCAGGTTACAAGATTTGTGGTCGTGCCATCCGGTACTCCTATCCCAACAATTCCTGTTTCGCCAACTCTTCCTCCTACAAATACACCAGTGCCTCCAACTCCAACTAGAACTCCTACTCTCGAACCATTAGATACGAGAAGAGCAGATGTGAACAGAGATGGAATCATCAATGCCCAGGATTTTAATCTCTATAGAAAACAACAAGGAAATGCCTGTACCTCATCTACCAACTGTGCCGATGTTAATTGTGATAACACAGTCTCTGCAGTAGATTACAATTACATCCGACAATATTTCGGTACACAGGTGACGAATGCTCCAGCCTGTCGATACTGGTCATTGACTCCCACTCCAGGGCGATTACAGCTACACCAAAAGAGCACGTCTAAAATTGACCCACATCCAACACACGTAAGTAACTAGTGATTCTTCTATTGAGGTCTTGCAGAGAGATTGATGAATTGGATATCGCTTGCAGAGACTGTAACTTTCGTACAACTAACTCGGAAAGGGTCTCTTGTGGGTGCAGGAGGTGCTGATTGATCTCTTTGAACTGCACAATAGTACGAATAACCCACCGGATATACTTGCACGCAGACATTGTATTGACCAGAAGGGATGCCTGTGAAATTGAATGAGCCTTGTGTGCTGTTTAGTGTCGAGGTTGTGGTTGTACGATTTACTCCAGCTCCGCTTAATATGATAGTAGCGCCATTTAGTCCTGAGTAACCGGAAGTAGGACAAGTAGTTGGTCGAGATGTACCGACATTCAGAAGTTGACCACCTACTTGTCTTGTCTGATCTATTTGGAGAATACTTTTAACTCCAACATATTTGTCTTCTTCAAGTGATGCATTGGATTTCCAGATACCATTTTGACTCAAAAAAACATATCCCACCAAAACTACTAGACAAATGGCAATAGCGATAGCAAATGAAGCAAAACGACCAATAAATCCTAGATTAACTTTATTGTTAAGCTCCATATTGCGAATATACTTACTTTTTTAGATGAAGTCAAACAACAAAAGATAGTCCGAGTAGACCTATAGCAAAAAAACCGATGACTTTAAGGTAATGCTCGGCTTTTTCTTTGAAGCGTGTTAATGTCGGGTGACTGTCAAATTTTTTCTCGGTCATTTTTTTATAACTTTATAAACTGCACCGGCTTTATCGTCGGATATATATAAACTACCATCTTTATCAAAAGCCATATCAACTGGTCGGCCAAGAGCTGTTGAGCCTTGGAGAAACCCTGTGATAAAGTCTGATTCGCTCGTAATTTTATCACCCTCGACATGCATTTTCACAATCTTATAGCCAATAGGAGTTGAACGGTTCCATGATCCATGCTCTGCTACAAGTAAATCTCCTTGCCAATCGGCAGGCATTTGCGGTGAGTCAATAAACGTTAAACCAAGGGGAGCCGAATGAGCTGGGATTTTGTACGTCGGCGCCACCGTATGCTCACAATACGGAGGAGTTTGCTGATCAAATGACCGGTCATAGATCTTGTCGCCGTAACACACAGGCCAGCCATAATCTGCACCGTCTTTTAAGACATCAATCTCATCTGGCGGCTGTTCATCGCCTAAGAAATCTCGTCCCATCTCAGTAGCCCAAATCTGATCGGTCTTGGGATTATGAGCAATAAATACTGCATTACGAAGCCCTTTTGAGTATGTGCGAGGAGTTGTACCATTACGGTCGGTGACTATCACCGCAGCCAAAAAAGGATTTTTTTCAAAGCAGGTGTCACAAGTAGATCCAAGCGAAATATATATATGACCAGCATTATCCATGGCCAAACTTCTGGTAAAGTGTCTGCCGCCAGATGGTAAGGGAGTCATAATTTTGTCCAGCACAACATTTTTGGTGTTTTCGTCCCACGTGTAGCGAGCAAGTCGCGTCTCTTCGGCAATGTAGAGATTGTCGGCCTTGTCGCCTGTGTCAAACAGCAATCCATGTGGGCGAGTGAGATTATTGATCACATTGACGACTTCATCGGCCTTACCATCTTTATTGACATCTGGCAATGCAACTACTCTTCCTTGTCCTGTCTCAGAAACCAGCAGTGTTCCACCTGGCGAAAATTGTAGATCTCGTGCTCCATCGACACCTTCGGCAAAAACGCCAATTTCGTAGCCTTCTGGCATATGAAGCGGAAAATTCACGGGCTCGCCTGTATGTGCATCGATTGGCTCTTGATTGCTTTGATCAATAATTGTGGTAAGTTTTTTGGAGGGGAAAAAAGACGGCCGCAGATCACCGAGATATTTTTTGGTAAATATCCAGATGACCGAAGCTAAAATCAGTACTGAGATAAGTACAGCGATTTTTTTCATGAAAATTACCTTTTACTGTTTATTATACTATAATAGTAGGGTCTGCCGATATAGCTCAGTTGGTAGAGCAATGCTTTCGTAAAGCAGAGGTCGTCGGTTCGACCCCGACTATCGGCTCTTTCAAATATGTCCAGACTCGATGTGTACCGCCAAAAACAATATAAAAAAAGGGTAACTTTCTTTGTTGTTGCCCTTATCGTACTTGTGATATTCCTGTTTACTGTAGGATATAATTTTCTCATTAAAAGTAGTTTATTTCTGGGGGGCTTGGGCCAAACTACTCAACAATCCGACGATACTGACGCATTTTTTGGCACGCTTGAAGTCGATACCCCACCTACCGCTACCAACAGCGCCAAGCTCCTTGTGTCCGGCTCGGTGAGCGGGTATGACGCAGTTACCATATCCATTAATGATCGTGACGTAAAGGATCTCCATAACAAAACTTCGTTTAGCGAGACCATAGGCGATCTCAAAAAAGGTCAAAACGAGATAAAGTTCATCGCCAAGGCGAGCAAACATAAGGCTGAAATCAAAACAGAAACATATTCGGTTCTGTATAAAAGCGATAAGCCCAAATTGGAGGTTACCGAGCCAGCTGATCAGGCTCACACGCACAACACCGATATTAAAGTGGCCGGCAAAACTGATCCTGATGTCACCATCCGCATCAATGATTTGCCGATAGTTGTCGATGTGCAAGGTAATTTCCAAACCTCAGTCAGACTTCAGGACGGCGACAACAAAATCAAAGTTGTGGCCATTGATATCGCAGGTAACACAGAAACCAAAGAACTTACCGTGCGCTACGAAAAGGATTAGACAGAGGAATAAGCAGAAAGAATAAAAACAAAACAAACGGATGCAGAAGCACATTATCAAATAGCGACATAATACTTAAAAAAATTATGCTGTGCATAGCTACCCTATTTATTCTTCCTAACTCATACAGCACGTATAAAAAGCTTAGTAATCCAGCTACGCCTGACGTAACCAACACGATTAGAAAACTTGAATGAAAACCGGATCCAGCATGGTCTTCGGCAGCAGCGCCTTTTTCAGGACGAATATGGTTGTAACCGATCCCTAAAATCGGGTTTTTAACTGCTATTTGCCAGCCTTGTTGTAAGTCTGTCACTCGAGATGTAATTGAGCTAGTCCTCAGCAAATTTACCCCCTCGCCTGATTTTTTGGGGAGTAAGAATAGGATGCCGACAATTGCCAGTGCCACAATCAATCCATATACGATATTTTTTTTAATTAAATAAAGCTCAACGACAGTAAAAAGTGCAATAATAGCCGATCTGGCGTATGTCAAAAAAATTAATAAACTATATACACCAAGAATTACGTATAACGCAAGATTTTTTCCGAAATATGATTGTTGAAAAAAGATAAAAATCAGCAGTAATCCATACACAGCCGCAGCAATAACCGGTTCAAAAAAAGTGCCAAAAACTCGATACAAGTGAGGATCCCAACCGAGATAGTACAAATTTCGTAGATCTGGATATAAGAAATACTGTAGAATCGACGAAATAACGATAATTATTCCCATAACAAGCAACGGCCATTTAAGAAACTGAGTAATTTTCTCTTCGGACTTTAAAAAATATAAAAAATAGGCGAAAAATACAAAATATGTAAGTAATCTCAGAAAAAAAAGAGTTGCCAAAAGGTTCTCGATTGGTGAATACCGCAAGAAGCTAACAAAGAGCGTTACCGCCAGTATGCCAAAAAATACAAAAATACTTTTAGATCTTGTGTACAAATGTTTAATCGGCAGAGTTTTATACAGACTTATAAAAAGCACAATTAGTCCGACCAGTGATATTTCATAGAGGTAAATTACTGCCGTACTTCCGAATATATTTACTCGTCCGATCTGGCCTAATGCAAAAAGAAACATCGTCACAAGCAGTTGTCCTTTGACAAACGGGAGAAAAGCGTTAGTTTTCATGTGCAAAACGTCTCAAATGAAGCTTGGCTCTCACCAAAAACGAGTGAAATGACATGAAAAACGAGTAGATAAACCCTTCTGGACCATCAAGAAAGCCAAATTTAACAATATACGTATAAATAAATTTCAAAACTGGCGTAAACATTATTCCCCAGATTGTGGCTTTTTGACCTTTTTCAAAGAGCTCGTTGGCGCGGATAGTCGAATAATAATTGACTTTGCGAATAAATTGCGCCAGTGTAGGATGAGGATAATGATCGATATAACCTTTTAAATAGCCAATTGTTTGATCTGTTTGGAATTTTTCATGTACCTCTCCTGTCCATTGACCAATTCCCTTTTTGATGAGTCGTACAAGTCCTTTGGCATGAACTTCAGCTACTTCTCCGTGAGTCATTACACGGCCTAAAAAATGATCCCGCCGCTTAATAGAATATGCTAAAAATTGTGGGCTGTTGTGCATAATAATCACCATGGTTTCCTGCATCAACTCATCCGATACTACCTCGTCTGCATCAATAAAGAGCAGCCAATCTCCAGATGCCTTCGACATGCCGTAGTTTCGCTGACCAGCAAAATTATCTTGTAGATGACGTGAAAAAACTTTGACTTTGTATTCTGAAGCAATCTCTACCGTGTTATCTGTTGAAAAATCATCGATCACTATAATCTCGTCACAGAAATCAAGCGACTTCAGACAGCGTGCCAAATGCTCGGCTTCATTTTTGGTTAAAACGATTGCTGAAAGATTCATACTTTCTATTATATCTGATACACTCAAAGTATGGATTTTAAAAAAATAAAGCACATCATTCGCGCTCCAATTTTCATGTCCATAGGTTTTGTTATCGCCATAATCGCACTTATTATATGGTACAGAACTTTCACCAATTTGAATCTGGCCAATAGGCAAATTGCGGATCTGCGCACCCAACAATCCAAACTCAGCGACGACTACACCAACCTTAAAAACGAAGACCAACATGTGAGAAATGATAAATTACAGAAAGAGATCGACGATATCCAAAGAGTATTTAAGAAGGCGACGACTACCTATGAAGCGCTGGTTGATCTCAAACTGCAACTTAAGCAAACCGACAAACTTGATGCTTCGATGGCCAAAGTTATTAGTTTACTCTCAGATCGAAACTATAGCTCAGCAGAAGCTGAATTAAGCAGTTTGAATGGGAATATAAAAACCGAGAAAGACAAACTTGTTGCCTCGTTTCAGATTCCTCAAAACGTTACACAGAGTAATACTCCACCTGGATCAGGGTATAGCCGTCAGTCAGTCAGCGCTCTTGGATCATCGTATTTAGTAGATATCGTTGCTGCCGATCTAAATTCAACGAGAGTTATCGTTGATACAGCCTCAAATGGAGATTGCGCCAGCAATTGTCCAGTATTATCTGTAAGCGATTACGCGGCTCGTAGCGGTGCTTTTGCTGCTATCAATGGCTCATACTTTTGTCCGGCTTCGTATCCTACCTGTGCCGGCAAAGAAAACTCGTTTGATACATTGCTTATGAATAAAAACAAGGTTTATTTCAATTCCTCAAACAATGTCTATAGCACTGTACCCGTGGCAATTTTTCAGAATGGATCTGTACGGTATGCTCTATCTCAGGAGTGGGGGCGCGATACCGGAGTGGACGGCGTGATAGCCAACCAACCGTTACTTGTATCAGGTGGTAATGCAGTTTTTGGAGGAGATGATGAGGTCAAACGAGCAGGTAAGGGCTCACGCAGTTTCGTTGGTTCTACAGGTAATATCGTGTATATTGGAGTTGTCCATAATGTCAACGCTGCCGAAATGGCGCGCGTGCTGGCAGCTATGGGTATGCAATACGCTTTAAACCTCGACAGCGGCGGTTCAACTGCCCTCTGGGCTGGCGGCTACAAAGTCGGTCCGGGGAGAAATATTCCCAATGCGGTTCTATTTGTAAGAAAATAAATCTTATGACATATTATCTTCATAACGACCAGGTCTGGATCCAGCTATGTTGCCCCGATCATCTCTAGGAGTTTCAATATAGTAGCGATTTGGTTCAGGGTCATTTGGATTTGGAAAAAATCTATTCAAAACTAGTTTAAGGCGGTAAATATTATAGTAATTGGGGTCGTTTTCTGTGGAGCGATAAATTGCTCCATTCCCACCAGACTTAAATACATTAGAATCAACAACCGGCTGATCACTTAAGTCAAGATAAGGCATACTAAATGACCATAAGTTGCCAGGTGAACCAGTATAGTTATAGTCGACACGCCAAAATACACGGGCGACCTGATTCTCACCATAAATTTTTCTTTGTGGGCTTTCTTCAGTTGGTTCCCAACGAGGCTCTCCATATTCATCAAAATGAATCCAAGATTCACCCCATTTTTGCGCGTATTGGAAGTATTTGGCCTGCATCTCAACACTCCAAAATCCAGTAGTAAGGAATCTGGTACGCAAATTTGTATTTATATTTCTTCTTAGATTATTAGTATATTCCTCATCTCCAATACTGCTCAGATTAATTACATTTTTATATTCCACATCTCCAGTACCACCATAGGCGCCTTGAAAATCTCGTAATATATCTGTAATACGCTCGTTTGATTCTTCGTTTCGTTGTAATAGCTCGGTATATGATTCTGGAAGATGAGGATATTTACTACGATATTTTTCTAATTCATCAGGTAGCTCTGGAAGGACTAATCCTTCAGTTTCTTTTTCTTCTGGCTGCCTCGATGCTTTACTCTGACGATCTTCTGGTGTTTCAAACTCATACTTGCTCGGCATAGTATTTATTAAAATTAATAATACTGAGTGCGCACGCCTGGACTTGAACCAGGGACCTTTGCAATGTGAATGCAACGCTCTAGCCAACTGAGCTACGCGCGCTCCTGACTATATTATACTATTTCCTTGTTTTTTTACCGAAACTCCCTTACAATTAACAGAGTATGAATGTCGTCAAAGGCGCGCTTGATTTCGTGATGGATATCCTCGAAACGATCGTCTTCATCGGCTCACTTTTTATCATCACCTATCTTTTCATCGTCCAACCCAACCAGGTCAAAGGAGCTTCGATGGTACCGACATTTGATTCAGGCGACTATATTTTTACAAGCAAAGTTACCTATCGTCTTCGCTCGCTAAACCGTGGGGATATTGTAGTTTTTCACGCGCCGCGTAATCCTGATATCGAATACATCAAACGCATTATTGGCCTTCCCGGCGACACTATCATGGTCTCGGCCGGACAAGTATATTTAAATAACAAAGTTCTGAACGAAACATATCTTAATTCGTCAACAGGTTTGTGGCAGGGAGGTTATTTAGCCGAAAATCAGGTGCTAAAAGTTCCCAATGGGCAAATTTTTGTCATGGGAGACAACCGCAATCGTTCATCTGATTCTCGTGAATTTGGACCCGTGCCAATCTCAAGCATCGTGGGACAAGTTTTCTACCGTTATTTCCCGCCAAATAAAGTTGGTTTGATAAAAAATCCACTCCCCGAAGATATTCACGCTATGAATGTTGTGGCTGCCCGGATCTGATTTTGCTGGTGATAGTACGGATGACTGATGAAGTTTCTTCTAGGTTTCCCCAGGTCTCGATGATGATTTTAGCCTTGATGCGAGTTTGAATAATTTTTATATCAATGTTAGTTTTTTCATCGATAATTTTATCTTTTAACTCTTGCAGTGACTCTTTGGAAAGATGTTTGCCTTCAGGCTTAATGTTATACAACATTTCTCTGATTAATCCATCGGTTGCGGCAGAAGTTAAGCTACTACTAAGCACTTTCTCGTAGGCCTCGATCATTTGCTCATGATCTTTCAGACGAGCAATGATGAAAAGGTGGCTTATAGAAATTAATTTGGAGTAATAGCCATCGATCACCATATCTGGAAGTTTGTTGAGCCGTAAAATATGGCACACGTATGAGGCTTTCATCGCCAAGCGGCGTGCCAATTCTTTGGTAGTGACTTTTTTATCTTCTTTAAGCGTTTTAAGAAGGGCTGCTCTTTTAAAAAAATCAGTTTCGCGATTTACTTCACTAAGGAGAGTTTCTGTAGCATCATCCATGCGACTATTATACTACTGAAACGTATTTATAGCCATTACGGGTAAAAAATCTTATTTTACCTCCACGAAGGGCAATAAGCGTAAAATCTTTGGAGAGAAGAGCACCGTCTCCGGCGCGCACTTTGGAGCCTTTTTGACGGATAATTACATTACCAGGAATCACAGCTTGACCGCCAAAAATCTTGACGCCAAGTCTTTTGGATCGTGAATCTCTATTTCCTCGTACGGCCCGCTGGGCCTTTGTATGTGCCATAGCTTATTTTATTGTACCAATTTTAAGTTTGCTCAGTCGAGGACGAAACCCTCTAACTTTACGGTATCTCACTTTGGATTTAAATTTAGCCACGCGGATTTTATCGCCTTTAATATGATCGACAATTGTGGCCGTGACAGCTTCTTTAAGAGCTGGGTCGCCTAATTTGACAGTTTCTTCGTCAATAAGTGCCAAGGTTTCCAGCTCGATTTTTTCGTCTTTTTTGCCTTCCAGCATATCAACGACGATTTCATCGGCCTCTTGGACTAAGTATTGTTTGCCACCAGTTTTAATAACCGCTAATTTCATATGTATACATTATACCTGAAAACCTTCAATTTTCAATAAAAATCCTCACTTTCTGGAATCAACCGTAGTTGAGCCTAAAAAGTGAGAGGAGAAGGTATTTATATCAAAGGATTTCTGGGGCTGATTGGGCCACGAGCGATTGCAATGGCAATCAACTGCCAGATGCCATCTGATATTTAGAAAATACGTTCTCTCTCACACCTTGAATCACGGAACAGTGAAACCTCCTTGCGCAACTTGTGCAGCGAGCCAGGCTATGAGAGCCAGGAGCACTAAGACTATAAGTACCATTGCTATCTCGATACGGCGAATATGGTGAGATAGGTCGACGCTCGTAGGTAAAGTTACTTGGTGAGTAAGCTTTCGCTCAGAATGTGCATGGCTTAATTGACCTTTGCAGAGTGTCCAGGCTTCTATGGTGGTGCATTGGCAGTCCGGGCATGCGATCTCCGACAAAGGATAAAAGCTATTGCATATTGGGCAATTGGCTTTCTCAACATATGCATTGTGTTTCAAACCTACAGGCTTGGTGACTATGACGTTTTTTTGGCAATCAGAACACCAAAGTTTGACTTGGTAGTCCAAGGTCGTTTGAGACATTACTTCACTCCTTATCATAGAAGTAAAAGGAGAGGGCGGCTCGTCCTTTACTTTAATCGTCAATCTCGTCTGTTGGAGAATGGAACCAAACTTGGTAAATACCAGGCTTGAGTCTCATCTTCAAGTTTCCTCTTTGAGTGGTTCGTCCGTAACTTGTTACCGGCCGCGGGTCTTTGGGTTGTGGCATCTTTCTGACGTTGATGCGCTTCCCAGACACCATATGGAAATCAGAAGCTCTGAGCTGAAATGTCACATTGATGACACCGCTCTCGCCTGACCAACGACCTATCGCACGAAGTGTAGTATCCTTCGAACGAGCTAATGTCGTGTCGAATTGACCGTCAAACGGCACATGTATAACCGGACGATCATAACTTGGGGTTAGTACTGTAAGTTCTTCCATACTAGTCTCCTTTCGTTTCCTCGAGCTAACTACCAGGTTCGCTTTCACTGTTATTTTCCGTTTGGAGGCCGCCCTCATCCCTTCAAAAGGAAAGTTGTGAATCTAGGCTCTTTTAAGCTTCAATTCAACTAAAGTGAAAGAGAATAGAGAAAGGCAGATTATACCCTCCTTTAGCCTCTTTCACTTAAGGCAGCATCCTAGTTTTATCAAGGTGCAAAACCCTATTGATTTCCGGGGCCAGAAGGCATCTATCGTGGCTGAAGAAAGCAATACTGCTAAGCTTATATTATAGCCAAAAAGTCAGAATTTTGCAATATTATAGGATCGTTTTAAGGCAGAAGTGCCAGACCAATGGCCCAGGTTACAAGCGATGAGCCGCCGTAGGAAATAAGAGGCAGAGTAATACCAGCAATAGGCAATAGCCCCACATTCATACCTATATTCACCAACACTTGGAACACGAAAAAAGTGAAAAAACCCAAAGTAAACAAAAATTTAAATCTCCCCTCTTCACTCCTATCATAAAAATACGTGATAATTTTTTTTATAAAATTATAGGCCAGCAAACCATACAACAAGATCACGATCCCTCCTCCGACAAAGCCAAATTGTTCAACAAGAGAAGAAAAGGCAAAATCGGTGTGGTTTTCGGGGAGAAAATGGAGGCCTGATTGTGTACCAGCACCTAGCCCCTTGCCAAAAAACTGACCCGAACCGACTGCGATGATCGCTTGAGTCATATTATAAGAAGTTCCCAGTTGATCAACATGCGGATTAAGAAAGCCGACAATGCGGGCTTTTTGGTAATCTTTTAACAGGAAAAAAAACAGCGGCAATATAAACATCGTCACGATAGCGACATTGATAATATACGCTTTTGGAACTTTGGAAAAAAGCAATAAGACAACATACATGCAGATAAATGTAAGCGCAGTTGCTAAATCAGGCTGCTTAAAGATGATAAAAATTGGCACTCCTGCAATTAGTAAACTTTTTAGAAACGCCTGAAATTGGTCACCGTACAATCTATTTTTAGAAAAGTAATCGGCAAAATACAGTAAAAAAAATACTTTAAAAAACTCAGAGGCCTGAAAATTAAAAAATATGAGATCGATCCAGCGTTTAGAACCTTTTGCTTCAATACCGATTAAAAAAGTAGCCACAAGGAGAATAATAAAGAACCAATAAAAAAAACCCACATTTATCCGGAAGAAGTGCGATCCCATTTTTTTAATAAAAAAATAAAGACCTATTCCTATTACAAAAAAAATGATTTGATTGAAAAAGAGCTCGGGTTTAACTCCAAGAAGGGTAAAAGCACCGAAAATGAAGAGTAGTAAAGAAGGCAAAGCAATTCCCATCTGCTAATTATAGCTCACTCAACCGAGAGACTTTCGCCGACTTTGATGTCTACAGCAAGAACGCGTTTTTTAATAAAATCGGTGTCTTTTGCGAAATCTTTGGGGATAATGAGAGATATTTTCTTGTCGATGGTGTAGCCTAAATTTTTTCGCTCTTCTTGAATTTTTCGTATCAGATCACGCAAGTCTCCTTCATGCTGTAGTTCTTCGTCAGTCACTTTCACTTCAATGGCAGGATATCTGATAGCGCCTACTTTAATATTTTTTACATTAAGCTCTTCCAGAATAATATTCCAAATTTCAGGGCTCATACTCTTATAATCCTGTTCTGATTTCCACTCGAGAAGTCTCATGGGCATACGTACTTTGATTTTTTCTTCTTTCCTTTTAGCATGACCCTCTTCTACTGCTTTGCGGGCTTGGTCCATCATTTGCTCAAGAGATGCGTCGATCAATGAGTCATCATACTCTGGCCAATTGGTCAAATGCACAGATTCATCATCTGTTAAATGTTGATACAAAAATTCGCTCATGAAGGGAGCTATCGGCGCCAGAATCTGGGAATATGTTTTAAGTACAACATAGCAAGTACTATAAAACTCGTTTTTATCGGCGTCATTTTCTGCCTGCATACCCACTCGCGATCTGCTACGGCGAATATACCACTTGGACATGTCGTCGATAAAGATAGTCAGTTGCGAGACTGCAGTTATAGTGTCGTAATTCTCAAGCGCTTTCGTAACATTTTTTATCAAAGAGTGCAGCTTGGAAATAATCCAGACATCAAGAATATTTTTTACCTGAATCTCGGTTTGAGGTTCCCACTTGTCGGCATTGGCGTAGGTTGCAAAAAATTTATAGATATTAGTTATAGGAATAAGTAATGTCTTGAGTTGATTACGATATTCCTCTTCTGAAATTAGTATATCCTCGCCTTTCATGACCGAACTTCCTAGAAGATACAAACGCAAAGCATCACCACCATATTTCTCAAGCATCATTTTGGGATCTGGATAATTGCCGTAATTTTTACTCATTTTACGGCCGTCTGACCCTAGAATTACTCCGGTAACAATGACGTTTTTAAAAGCATTCGACTCAAAAATGGCATTGGCTAAAACGTGGAGGACATAAAACCAAGCCCTTATTTGACCGGTGTATTCAACAATAAAATCTGGCGGAAAAAAATCTTGTAAATTGTTGTTCTCAAACGGATAATGTCGTTCAGCATACGGGGCAGAGCCAGCTTCAATCCAGCTATCCAGAACCTCTTTCACTCGTTGAGCAGGTTTACCACATTCCTTACACATAACTACCACTTCGTCAATTTCTGGTTTATGAAGATCGGCTATTTTTTTACCAGAGGCTTTTTCGAGTTCGGCTATTGATCCTGGCACAAATTGATGATCGTTTTCACATTCCCACACAGGTACAGGTGAACCCCAATAACGGCTGCGTGAAATACACCAATCAGGGGCTGCTTCTAAACTTTTCAAAAATCGGCCGTGTTTAAAATGAGGCGGGAACCAATTCACTTGTTCGTTGGTTTTTTTTAGTTGATCTTTGAGATTTTGGATATTCACATACCAAGCATCTTGCGGTGCATAATACAATCGTGTGTGACAGCGCCAACATGTAGGTACACTATGGGTGTATTCTTCCTCTTTATACACCAGTCCTCTTCCTGTTAAATCTTCATCAACTGCTTTATTGGCCTTAAGGTAATACATGCCGCCAAATTTAGGTACATGCGGCAAAATAGTTCCCTCATCATCAACATGCAAGACAATCTGGATATTTTCTTTTTTCATGACAGCCAAGTCCTCTTCTCCATAGGCTGCAATGGTCACGATGCCTGTTCCTTCTTCGGCTGTCACGAAATCTCCGCCAATAACTATGAAGGCTTTTTTACCAGGGTCAATTGTGTAAAAATCATAGTGGGGTTCAAACTCGGCTCCGATCAATTTTTCACCCTTGAAAGTTTCAAGAATTTTTGGTTTTTCAGATCTCAACATCTTTAAAGTAGTTTTAGCCAGTATATATTTCTCACCATGTTCTTCGACTTTCACATACTCGAGTTGGGGATTGACAGCCAGTGCTGGTGTAGCAATTTTATTCCAAGGAGTAGTCGACCAGGCAAGTAGATACGTGTCTTTTTCTCCGAGCAGTTTATATTTATAGGTTGTTGCCATTTCGGTAACCATTTTGTAATTATCGGCATCCATGGCTACTTCGAAGTTGGAGATAGGCGTGGAATCGTGAGGACAATACAAAGATACACGCAGGCCTTTGTAAATCAGGTTTTTCTCATGCATTTGCTTAAATACCCACATCACTGACTCCATGTACGAGAGATCATTGGTTTTGTAGGCATTTTTAAAATCTACCCAGCGGGCAATGTGATCAACATACCACTCCCACTCACCGGAGACTTCGCTAACATATTTTTTACATTCTTCGATAAATTTTTTGACACCGATTTTTTCTTCTATGTCTCTCTTACTCTTAAGCCCAAGTTTGACCTCAACTTTATTTTCTGCGGGAAGACCGTGTACATCCCAACCCCAAACACGTCTCACATAATACCCTTTCATTGTCCAAAACCTGGGAAACACGTCTTTGGGGATACTCGAAAGTAAAGTACCGTAGTGAGGAAGACCAGTGATGAAAGGAGGGCCATCGACGAAATTCCATTTTTTGGCATCTTTTCGTAACTCAAGTGACTTCTCGAATGTCTTATTTTTTTGCCAAAATGAGAGTATGCCTTCTTCAAGTTTAGGAAAGTCTACCTGGGCATCAGACTGAGTAAACATAAATCACATTGTATCAGGAGAAGAAGCATCATTCAAATCGCTTCTTATCATTACGCAAAAATGCAGGTATATCAAGATCGTCATATTCTTTGAGTGTATCTTCGGCATTGCGGGTAACGTCAAGATCGTTCTCCTCTTCATCAAGCAATGTGGAAGCAGTGATTTCCTGCTCATTGCTCCCCTCATCAACTATATGTTCTTCGCGCTTATTTTCTTTTTTATATCTAAATAAATTGAGTTTGGATTCGTCAAATTTAGTGGCTACAACAGTTATCCTGATCTCGTCGGTTAATTTCGGGTCAACTGCAGCACCAAAGATGATATCGGCTTCGGGATCGACTACTTTGGCGATAATATTGGCCGCTTCATCGATTTCCACCATTGAGAGATCATCACCGCCGACCACATTAAAAAGAATTCCCTTTGCGCCTTCAATCGATGTATCAAGAAGTGGCGATGAAATAGCTTGTTTGATAGCCTGCAGGGCTCGTTTCTCACCGCTACCTGAACCAATACCCATAAGAGCTGTGCCGGCATTACTCATAATGGTTCTCACATCGGCAAAATCCACGTTTACCAATCCTGGCAACGTAATTAACTCAGCAATTCCTTTTACTCCTTGGTGTAAAACTGAGTCGATTCTCTTAAAGGCTTCAAGGATAGGAGTTTTTTTATCAATCACTCCCAAAATTCTCTGATTCGGTACAACGATCAGTGTATCAACTTTGTCTTTGAGTCGGAGAGTGCCTTCTTCGGCGGCGTGTTTACGCTTAACTCCTTCAAAATCAAATGGTTTGGTGACAACCGCGACGGTAAGTGCACCTGTTTCTTTAGCGACTTCTGCAACAATAGGCGCGGCGCCTGTTCCAGTGCCGCCGCCTTCGCCTGCCGTAATAAATACCATATCAGCGCCGCTAATTTCGTCTTTTAGTTTCTCGCGTGATTCTTCGGCTGCTTCTCGACCAATTTCTGGATCTCCACCCGAACCCAATCCTTTGGTAAGATTATCTCCTATCTGGATTTTTAAACCGGCTTTATTATGGAGTAAAGCTTGGGCATCGGTATTGACGGCCACAAATTCGACTCCTGGAATGCCGCCTTCTGCAATCATAGAAGATATGGCATTACCGCCGCCGCCCCCTACACCAATGACTTTGATTTTTGCAGCTTGTCCGGCTCGTGGTTTGACTAACATTTTAAGGAATAAATTGTTTGACTAGATCTTTCACCTTGGAAAAAGATTTCATCAGTGAGAAATTTTTGATAATTTCGTTGAAATCTTTTGATCCAGTCTGATCCTTCATTATATGTCTGCTACCGTAAAAAATCAAGCCGATAGTAGTAGCGAACTGCGGATCGATAATTTCATCGACAAGACCGGTAGCTCGCTCCGGCTTACCTACTCGAATGGGTAATCCAACATATTTGCGACCGGCCTCAACCATACCGATAGTGAGTGAGCCACCGCCAGTAAGAATGATCCCTGATGGAATTTGTTTCTCAAAACCACTTTTCTCGATTTCTTCATCAATATAACTATATATTTCTTCAAGTCTGGGCCCGATAATGCCCTCAATAATGGTTTTGGCAGTAACATCTCCCAAAGATTCGGGAATATGCAGATCTTTAAGATCAATTCCCTCATAGGTTTTCTTTTTTTGGAATTGATCGGCCAGATGAGCGCGTTTGCTTAAATACAATTTAATTCTTTCGGCTGACTCAAGTGATACTCGCAGCCCAACGGCAATATCGTTTGTTATATGCTTAGCACCAATAGGAATAGATGCAGAATAAGAAAGTGATCCCTCAACAAAAATGCAGACATCAATTTTGCCAGCACCGACATCCACAAGTACTGCGCCTAAGTCTTTTTCTGTATCATTTAAAACAGCTTCGGCCGATGCCAAACCTGCAAAAATAAACCCATTATTAGCAATACCTAAATCCGCGAAGCAGCGCTCAATATTTTTTAAATTAGTAGAGGAAGCAGTAATAATATGTGTGTCTGCTTCGAGTCTGACCCCACTCATACCTACTGGATTCCTGATACCAGATTGACCGTCGACACTATATTCACGAGGTGAGACTTCGATAATTTGTCGGGTGCTTGAGAGCGAAATGGCTCGCGCCGCCTCAATCACTCTGGCCACATCGGCGGCTACGATCTCAGACTGAGGATTTGAGACTGCCACAACTCCGTGCGAGTTAATAGAGGAAATATGCGGCCCGCCCACTGAGACATATGATCTGGTGATTTTATGACCAGCCATGCGCTCGGCTTTTTCGACGCTTTCTTCGACTGAACCAGTTACCTGATCGATATCTACGATCAGCCCTTTTTTTACCCCTCTGGAAGGCGTGGTGTTAAAACCGATAATTCGTATCTCAGCTTGATCTTTTGACTCGACGCCCACGACTGTCGCCACTTTTGAGCTACCTATGTCTATTCCACAAATAAGTTGATCTGTCATTTTTTTTAAAATACCACTACTGGTTTGTCGAATCGTACATCCAAACTCTTAAATGATTTGTTTTGTGCTCTAAACTCTTTGATAATTGTCTCAAATTGATACTTTTGAGTGTTTATATCTTTTTCCTGACTAAAGATGATTTTCTCTTTATCTGCATATAATGCTATCATATGATAACCAATAATTTCAATTTTAGAGGTTTTCAATCCTAAATCAAGAGAGGATTGGAGAAATGTTAAAGCTGATTTAATATCATCAAAATCAAGCTTGTTACCTACTTTATACTCAGACATGCTCAATAGCTGATAGTACGTTATTTGTGGAAGAACGGAGCTGGGGTCTTTTGAAGTTGATAAAATTGTCCCATCTGAGCTGATTATGAAATAGCCTCGATCGCCTTTAAGTGATGCAAAAGGTCTATAAAACGATAAAATAATAGTAATTTGGTTGGGTAATTGTTTTTTAATCTCTATTGATTTAATCGTGGGATTGCTTGCTTTTAAAAAGTTGGCTAGTTTGGAAGTACTTGATAAAATAAGATTGTAGTCTGAAATGGCATCAATACCTCTTATATGTAATAGGTGGCTTTTGCCTTCTTCATGAACTTGGATGATCTGAACTTTAAAGTATGTTTTAACAAAGAAATACCCGGCAAGGCCAAATACACACACTCCCAAAAAAAACAGTATTTTAACGAAGGATATGTTTGGCGATGATTTCTGCGGCATGTGGGTTATAAAGGTCTTTTAATGAGGCGAAATTTTTTTTATAGTCTTCAAGATTCATCATCACCATTGCTATAAGGTCGGCCAATTTCTCACTTTTGTCTCTTTGGTTAAAAATTTCGCCTACACCTGCTTTTTGGAGCAGTTTCGCTTGTAATTCCTGTTCGTTGTAAGCCGACCAAGGGAGCGGAATGAGAATCGAGGGTTTTTTGAGAGCAACTAGCTCGATGATTGTATTGGCTCCCGAGCGCGATATGACCAAATCTGCTAGTTTATAGACGTGTCCAATTTCCTCAGTTAAAAAATGAGTCCGTAGAAAATAATTTTTTCTTAACTCTGGCGCTAATGACTCTCTCATAACACTTAATCTATCGAAATCTTTATATTCTTTCATATTGCCAGATTGATGGATAACGACGTAGTGCTGTAACAAATCAGGGAGCAAGTGCTCGATATGAGCATTGATACTATGAGATCCTGTTGAGGCACCGGTAACATAAATAACTGGCCGGTTTTTATTGATAGTGAAGGCCGCTTTCTCAACGCTTAAGACATATTGCCTTACAGGATTACCAGATAAAATAGTTTTTTGGCGAGGAAACGACTTTACTGTTTGAGGAAAAGAGACAAATACTTTACGAGCAAATCGGCCGATAATCTTATTGGTCAAACCAGGTACCAGCGTTTGCTCATGAGTATATACTGGTATTCTGCGTATGAATGCAGCAAACGCGATCGGCAAAGCGATGTAGCCGCCAAATGACAAGATAGCATACGGTTTTTCTTTAGAGATTATCTGCCAAGCTCTGACAAATCCAATCGGCACCAGCAGTAAATTACGGATAGTTTGTAAAGAAAAAGTGCGCGTAAATCGACCAGCTACTAAATGAATAAATTTAATTTTGCGATTCTGAATCTCCTGATACTCGAATGAAAGTTCTCTTTCTTTTGATGAGACATATTTTCTGCCTACAAAAACCATGTGCTGTGGTTTCAGTCGATTTTTCTCCAAAACATCATCAATAAAAGCGAGGGCCGGAGTAACATGGCCGCCTGTAATAAGTAGTTTCATAGCTTTAATTATATCTCAATCTCGACCGATATAGGAGTGTGATCAGATGCTTGAGTTGGGTAGACTATGAAATTGGAATATTGTATGTCATGGCTTACAAAAAAATAATCAATTCTTACTTTATCATATGGTGCATCGTGTTCATTCAAACGAGTCGGAATAGAGCCATCGTTGTTAATATTGATTAGTTTTTTTTCGATGGTCGTAACAATTTCGCTATCTGGTAATGAATTAAAATCACCCATGAGTATAAATTTTTTATCGGGAATTGCTTGAAGAAGTGTTTTTGCTTGTATTTTTTGTGAGTCACTGGCGACCATATCTTTTGTGTAACCTAAATGAGTTGTACCAATTGTTAAATCTGTATTACTCAAAGTCGCCAGGCCAACTGATCTCGGTTCTGTTGTATGTGTACCGTTGTAATGATCTAAATCACTTAAAAGTACACAGGAGATTTTCTCGAGAGGCATTTTTGAAAGAATGGCGTTACCTATGGTGCGAACTGGCGTATGTCTGTCAGATGTAAAAGCTTTACAAAACATGTAATGGTAACCAAGTTTGTTTGCAATCTGATCAGCTGCGTTATTACCTGCAATTTCTATAACCTCTTGCAAACCGATAATATCAGGATTTAATTCTTTTAATTGGGTTATTACCTCGGGAACGTGTTTGCTTATCCAAATATTCCAAGAAACTATTTTAAGATGCATAGAGTATTGTATCAAACTGTTTTAATCTTATTTTTTTTGGCGATATTCAAAACAATACCGATAAGGATAAACGAAGTGAGAAGATTTGAGCCTCCGTATGAGATAAAAGGTAGAGGTACACCAGTTAAAGGTAATAGATTAACCATTCCCGAAAGATTGATAATAATTTGCAGACTAAAAAGTGCAAACACGCCTCCTGCTAGAAGAAACCCGAATCGATCGTGAGATCTTGAGGCAACTTTATATATCTGATACACAAGAAATCCGAGCGCGGCAATCAGAAGTAAGCTCCCGATAAACCCAACCTCTTCCCCAATAATTGCAAAAATTGAGTCAGTGTGAGCTTCGGGCAAGAACAAATACTTTTGACGTGAAGCACCAAATCCTTGACCAAACAATCCCCCATTGGTTAGTGAAATAAGAATTTGGTTGATGTGGTACGTGACTCCTTGGGGATCAAGTGCCGGGTTAAAAAAGGCCAGAATGCGCTTGAATCTATACGGAGAAACTTTTACGAGTGCAAGAAATGCCACAAAAGATAACGGCAGAAAAAAAACAAGGTAATATAACTGCACACCGGCTAAATAATAGAGTACAACGCTCACACAAAACAAGATAAGTGCCGTACCCATATCAGGCTGCAAAATAATAAGAAACATCATGAATCCAAGTAAAAGAAAAAAAGAGAAAAAACGGTGCTTCTCGTAATTGACAAACCACGAAGATAGATAAATAATAGTTGCCATTTTGGCAAATTCAGTCGGTTGCAGTGAAAAAAAACCAAGATCAATCCATCTGCGTGCCCCTCCTGCTTGAGAACCAATCCCAGGTATAAGTACTGCCACCAACATCACTAGGATAACTGCAAGAAGTGGAAAGGCTAAATAATAGAGTTTTTTATAATCAAAAAAAGAGAAAAAAATCATGGCGCAAATGCTAATAACTATCCAAAGCGATTGCAATTTAAGATACCTAAAACTATCGCCGTATTCTGAGAAAGCTCGCACAGATGAGGCTTCAAAGACAAAAAATAAACCGATGACAGACAGTAGTATTGGTAAAAAAAAGAGCAGTCGAAATAGACTTTGTTTTTTGGGCTCTTCTGGCCGTGCTGATAGTCGCTTCATATTATAACTCCCCTACAATGCGGTCAAACTCGTCCCCTCTATGAAATTCGTTTTTGAACATCGAAAAAGAGGTGGCTGCTGGTGAAAGAACCACATATGAATCCCCCAACTCTGAGGCCTTTTCGTAAGCAATTTCAACTGCCCGTTTTAAGTCTTCATAAGCTCTGGTAATTTTGGCTGCAAATCTGACCTCTAGTTTCTCCTGAATTTGATTCGTAAATGTGCCTTGGAGAAGCACAATGAAGCTTACTTTCTCAAGAGCACTAAAAAGCTCCTCATAAGGTAAATTTTTGGCATTCCCGCCAAGTAGCAGCACAATCGGCTTATCAGACAAAGCTTCGATAGCCTTCACTGTCGCAGTTGGAGTAGTAGAAGTTGTGTCATCTATAAAAGTCACATCATGAATTCTGCGAATTTGCTGTAATCGATAGGGGAGACCGCGAAAAGAGGCGATAATGGCGTCCGCCTTGGCCTCATCGATTTGCAAAATTTGAGTGACCTTAAGGGCGGCCGCAGCATTTTCGATATTATGATCGCCTTTCAAACGCTCCAGCCGCAGAGGGAAATCGGCCATACTATACTCAATGACATTGGCCGGAAATCTTTGATCTTGTATAGCGCTTTTGGCTTGTTTACTAATTACCAAGGTATCCTCTGGTTTCTGATACATATAGATGGCTTCTTTATCATATAAATATTCATTAAGAGTTTTATAGTAGTCAAGATGATCAGGATAAAATGACGTAAAGACCGCTATGTGAGGAGAAATTTTGTGTCGGTGCATAGACGACAACTGCCAGGATGAAACCTCAAGAACTACAGTGTCAAGTGGTTGTATATCTTCTAGCAAATTCACGGTCGAAATATGAGGCATATTGCCACCGATATGAACTGGAGCAGAAGAGGTATTCTTTAAAACTTCATAAATCATTTGAGTCGTAGTTGATTTACCGCGTGTACCTGTTACGCCAATAACTTGAGCAGGACAATGCCTCAAAAAAAACGATATTTCCATGTCTACCGGAATCCCCTTTTCAATTGCTGCAACTATTTCGGGCGCGTCCCAGCGCATTTTGGGAGCTTTAAATATCAAATCAGAGGTTACAAAACTCTCAATCACATGCCGACCGAGTATGTATTTGATGTTGTATTTTTTAAGTTGATTTATGGAGTCTTGTAATGCTTCTTCGCCTTTAAGATCGGTGACTGTCACGTCGGCCCCGAGGCCTGCAAAAAATCCCGCCACTCCCATACCGCCTCCTAGTAAACCCAATCCGACAACTAAGACTTTTTTACCGTTGTATTGCTTTTTAAGATCTTCGATGACAGGATTCATGTGCTAATTTTAGCACGTTTACTTCATGAAGGCTATGGTCAGTCCAATGAAGGCAAAAATGATGGAGATAATATATAGTCTAATAACGACTTTGGGTTCTTCCCAGCCTCTCATTTGTAAAAAGAGGTGAAAAGGAGCTACTGGAAAAATTTTGCGATGCCAAAATCGTTTGGCGGCAAGCTGGATAAAGGAGCTCCCCACCTCCAAGACAAAAAGGCCTCCTATAATAGGAAGCGCAAACGTTTTGCCCAAAATGAGTCCTATAACAGCAAAAGTCGCTCCAAAAGACAGTGCACCAGCATCACCCAAAAATATACGAGCAGGGTACACATTAAAATATAAGAAGGCGATTAGTCCCCCAAGCCACACTCCTATAAAAAGTGAAGTAGGCGTGTCGATAATCGAGGCGGCAATAATCCAGAAACAGGGAAGTGCAATCATTAAGGCGCCTGATGCAAGCCCATCCAGGCCATCGGTAATATTTACAGCATTTGAGAACGCCACGATAACAAACGCTGCAAAAAATATATACAGCCACGAAATCTCAAAAACGCCAAAGAAAGGTACATTGATGATGTCAATTTTAAGTTCAGAATAGATCCAGTAGGCAATAATAAGAGCCAAAATTACTTGAATAATTAGCTTATGCCGCAGTCTCATGCCAAAAAATGACTGCTGTTTCCAGAAGAAAATTTTACTCAGATCATCATACACACCAAGAAAGGCAAAGCTTACAAAGGAAAACAGAATAATTTTGATTTCGGCGATAATCGACTGATAGTTGGAAATCACCGGGTAGTTAAAAACCATCGCAAAAAAAAGGAAAAAAATAAAAAGAAGCGATGTAACAGCAACAATGAGTATGCCTCCGCCTACTGGAGTACCAGATTTATGCTTATGAAGCGTATCAAAAATTGGCGTCGGCTTATTAAATGCATCTCTTGTCTGCTGTTTAGCTCGCTGAAGCTTCATTTGATATAAGAAGTTAATAAATGGCACGATGAGTATAAAGTGAATCAAGAAAGAGACAATAGTGGTAAAAAAATAGAGCGCCATGATTTAAATAATTTTAGGAATAAAAATAATAGCAGCAATTATCGTGGCGCCGATGGCAAAAAGCAGCATTGCACCAGCTGATACATCCTTAGCTATCCTGATATCTTCACGGATACTTGTATCTATCGCATCTGTGGCTTGCTCGATCGCAGTATTGACAGTTTCCAGAGACAATCCTATAAAAATCATCACGACAATTACAAGAAATTCGCTAGACGAAATTTTCACCAACCAGCCCAATATCAGTGCCAGGATTGATAAGGCGAAATGGATTCTATAATTTGGCTGTGTTTTAAATGCGTAAGCAATACCGTCAAAAGCGTGTTTTATGGAGATGGTATGCTTTTTTAACATGATTTAAATATGCTTCACAAGTAATTCGGTCAGTTTCTTCGAGTCATGTCGCAAGATGCTTCGAGTCAAAAGATCAGAAGTAGTTTTGGGAAATTGATGTTTATCAACAAGGTCTCCTTCGGCTACTTCACCCCTATATCCATTTAATTGTAGATCATTTTCAACTGGATATTCATCGTGATTTTTATACCAGTTTAAAATATCGGTTGGAATATCGCCTTTATTGACCACTGTCACATCTGGCTGATTGCCTAAATAATGCTCAATATCATGTAGGTAATCATTGCCTTTGTAATTAACGGTTTGTCCCATTTTATTCATGAGGTTAAGAATATAGATAATTTTGGCTTTACTTTGCAAAACCGCGTCTCGTATACCTTTCACCAAAAGAATCGGAATAATACTTGTATAGAGATCTCCAGGCCCAACGATGATGACATCTGATTCAAGTATGCGCTTAATTGCCTTGGGGTTGGCTTCAATCTGGGGTTCTAAATAGGCTTTTATGATACGACTTTGCTCGAAGTTATTTTCGTCAATATTGGTTTCTCCCTTAAGTACTCGCCCGCTTTCATACTCCACTGCCAAATTCGTCTTACTAAATGTAACAGGGATAACTTGGCCTTTGATTTTCAAGACATACTCTACGGTCTCCATCACTTCATCATAGTTTTCACTCACTTTTTCGAGGGCAGACAAGAAAATATTGCCGAAGTTATGGCCTTTAAGATCACCTTGCTCAAATCGATAGAGGAAAAGTTCGCGCCAAAGGAGCGGTGCGTCAGACAGGGCAACGAGGCATTGCCTCAGATCTCCTGGAGGCAAGACACCCAGCTGGTCTCGAAGACGGCCAGTGGAGCCACCCGAATCCATCATGTTCACAATTACTGCCAAATCGATGTTTGAGCGTTCTTTTAGGCCGGACAAAACTACGTAAGAGCCTGTACCACCGCCTAAAACTGTTACTTTTTTCATAGGGTAATTTTATCTTATGATAGTAAAAAATGCCACTTTATGTATAATAATGGTACATTATAGATATGAATACACCATTGCTTGTTTTTATAGCCGGAGGCAATAACAAGAACTTTGCCCCACTTGCACCTAACAAAACGTTATTCCCCTTCTGTGGCAAACCCTTAATTCAGTATAACTTAGAGATGGCTAAACGAGTAGGGCTAACAGATATTCTTATCGTCACTTCAGACATAAACCATGAATGGTTGTCTTATTTTAAGCTCGAAGGGCTCAATATACAGACAAAAAAACAAACCCAGCCGCAAGGCATGGCCGATGCTCTTCTTACCATTGAGCAGGAAATTGGCGATCGGTCGATTATAGTCAAAAGCGCCGCTGACCTTGTTGATGATAATTTGTTAAGATTAATCCTTGAAAAGGCACAGTCTGCTTATGCAGTTGTCCCTGGTATCGAGCTCACTGAACCTTTTCCAGGTGGATACCTTAAAATTGACGGCGAGCGTGCAACCGGCATCGTCGAGAAACCTAAACCAGGCGAAGAGCCAAGCAATTTATTGATTCTGACTGCACATTATTTTTCTAAACCGGTGGCTTTCTTTTCCCTTTTAAAACAGACAGAGCAGGATGCTGATGATACCTATGAACAAGCCTTAAATAAACTTATGGAACAGCAATCTGTGTCTTTTATAAGATACACTGGAAATTGGAAAAAGCTCAAATATAGTTACCACGTGCTTGACGTAATGCAGCTCATTTTGGAGACAACAATTAAATCATATACCTCACCCACCGCCCAGGTGTCGCCAAAAGCTTCGATTACAGGGGAAGTGTATATCGATGAAGGTGCAGTAATCCATGACTTTGCGGCGATTGTCGGACCTTCTTATATAGGAAAAAATTCTAAAATCGGCCAGCACTCGTTAATCAGAAATTCTATGGTTGAACATGATGTTACTATAGGTTTTTCATCTGAAATTAGTCGCAGTTATGTAGGCACTGGGTGCAAATTGCATCACAACTATCTCAATGACTCAGTTCTTGAGGAGAATGTTAACCCGAGTTACGGTACATCAACTGCCAACTTACGTATTGATGGTCAACCTGTTTCCATGAAGCTACCTGATAAAAAAATACCGACATCGAGACGCAAATTGGGTGCAATTATCGCTAAAAATGTTTTCTGCGGGATCAATACCACGTTTATGCCAGGAGTAACAATCGGCGCCAACTCAAATATTTACCCAGGGAGTGTCGTCTATGATGCCCTACCTGCTAATTCGATTTTAAAAATACGACAAGAACAAGAAGTCGTTACCAAATCTTAAACTTTTTTTATTTCTCCGCCAAGCGCTTGGATTTTTTCCACAAATTTTTCGTATCCTCGTTCAAGTATTGAGGCGCCGTCGATATACGATTCGCCAGCGACTGTAAAAGCTGCCAAGGCTAATGTGGCACCCGCTCGTAAGTCAGTAATGTGCAATACGCCTTCATGTAACTTCTGAGGGCCGCGAATACGGATTGTTTGATTATATTTTTTTGCAGGGTCAAAATTAAAGAAGAAAAATTCCTTAGGGTCATGTACTGGCACCTTAATAAATTCTATATCAGCACCTAGCTTGCGCAACTCGTCAACCCAAGAGAAACGATTTTCGTAGACCCTTTCTTGGATAATAGATTCACCCTGTGCTTGAGTCATGAGCACTGACCAAGGCGGCTGCCAATCGGTCATAAAGCCAGGATGCGGCCCTGTAGTAATGCTCACTGCTTTTAATGTACCTTGATAAAAAAATCTGAAGTGATGATCGTCTTTTTTTTCGACGCCTATGCCGGCTTTTTTACTTGTTGATATAAACTCTTTAATATCGGGCTCTGCAATCGGTCCCACTGTTACATCACCTTGCGTGATAATTCCAAGCAGTGCATATGTAACAGCTTCGTTTCTGTCTGAAGAAATTGCATATGGCTTAAGTTGCTTGAGAGCTTGTACACCTTTAATCCTAATTCGTGCGCCGTCTCGCCTAATATCTGCGCCACCTTGGTTAAGGAAAGCAATCAGATCATCAATCTCAGGCTCGAGAGCGGCATTTTCGAGAGTCACTTCGCCTTGTGCAAAAACCGACATCATAATAAGAAGCTCTGTTCCTGTATGCGAAGGTTTGTCAAATTTATAGCTACCTTTGGGAGAAGAAGTCATTTGCGCATTATAGTACCCTGTAGTTGAGTCATAGGCCACTTGGACACCCAGATGAGTCAGGCCCTCAATTGACCGATCAATTGGCCTGGCACCTATGCGACAACCGCCAGGATTGGGAATTTGGGCAGATTTGAATTTGTAAAGAAGCGGTGCAAACAAAAGAAATGAAGTGCGAATTTTTTCGGCATGTAAAAAATCACAGCGATTATTACGCAGCATCCGTCCATCGAGCTTAAGTGTATTAGCAGAGGTAAATTCGGTTTCTGCTCCTAGACTGCGGATAAGAGTCAGCAATTCTTGCACATCATTGATTTGAGGTATATTTTCTAGGTAGACTTCGGAATCAAACAAAAGCGCGCCAATAATAGTTTTGAGAGCGACATTCTTGGCGCCTGAGAGTTTAACTTCTCCTTTGAGAGGTCGGCCGCCGGTAATAATATAGGCATCTTCCATAAAAGACTATAATACTATAACTTCTTCTTTTAAAGTAACTCCATAAGTTGTGTGCACTTTTTCTTTGATCGCAGAAACAAGCTTTAAGAGGTCTTCTGGCTTACCTTGACCGCGATTGATTATAAAATTAGCATGTTTATCAGACACAATAAAGTCTCCAATCTGAGTATTTTTTAGACCTGCATGATCAATATAGTAGCCGGCTGAAGTCTCAGGATCGCCATGGGTATCAGTTGGAGAAATATTCTGAAAAAAACAACCGCTTGTGGCCACGCCAAAAGGCTGTGTTTTTTTTCGGTAATCGTGGGCTTCTTCTGAAATTTTTTTAAGCAATGCCGGATCTTTTTTAACAAGACGAAAAACTCCCTCAAGCACAGTTTCCTTGGTTTTTTGGAGAATACTGTAATCATAGGCAAATTGGAAATAGTCTCGCTCTTCCCGGCGAATTTCGCCTGCTGGAGTAATTAATTCAGCGTACAGCAAACTATCACCGCAGTATGAAACTGGCTTGGTCCATTTCGAATTCATATAAAGTGCGCCGCCTATGGTCCCTGGCAAACCCAAATGATATTCAAAACCCGCTAAGCCTGCTTGTACCGTTTCGGACACTACTCGAGCAATCGGATATCCCGACGAAAACAGCATGTCAGTGTATTCAGGCGTATCCGCCACTATTTCCTTTTTAAAATAAAAATTGCGGGCGACGATACCTTTGATGATATCTTTGGTTACTGCAATATTTGAGCCACCTCCCAAAACCAGAAGGGGAACCTGATATTGATGGGCAATTTTGATAATCTGAATGAGATCGTCTTTGGTACGGGCTTCGGTATACAGTTCAGCTATAGTCTGGGTGCGAAGTGTAAAGTAAGGCGAAATATTTTTGTTGCGTTCGACCTTGGGGTGACTTAAAACACTCCGTAATGATTTCTCTAGTTCATCCATGAAATGTCCTAATTATATCATTTTTCATCTTATACACGTCGCCTGCACCCATAGTAAAAATCACTTCATTGCCTGAACTATTTTTTTTAAGCAGCTTTACGAGTTCATCTGTTGTATTAAATGTCTGAATATGTTTGTAGCCTTTTTTCTTGGCGATATCAACTAAGGATTGTGATGTGATAGTAAATCCCTGAGGATTTTCACGCGCAGAGGCAAAAATAGGAGCAATATACACCTCATCGGCATGGGAAAGTTCATCGACAAACTCTTCTTTTAATGCTTCAGTACGTGAAAACGTGTGTGGTTGAAAAATAACATGAATCGGTCTATCTCCAAAGCGTGCTCGTGCTCCCTCTAAGGTGGCTTCTATCTCATGTGGGTGATGTGCGTAATCATCATACAGTTCGACTCCGCCGGCAGATCCAACGTGCTCAAAGCGGCGTTTGGCACCGTTAAATTCATTCAAATGAGTATGAATTAACTCTGGATCAAAGCCTAGACTAACTAAACTGGCAATTACGCCAGTCACATTGCCGATCATTTTGTCTCCTACCAGTTTTGTACTGAAACTGCCGACACTCACGCCGTCGCGGGTAACATCAAACAAGGTAGTGTCATTGACTGTGACAACATTAGACGCCATAAACTGAGAGTAAGGAGAGAAACCAAAGGTTATATATGAATCCACCGGTAGCGATTTAGTAATTTCCAAGCAATTTTCATCATCAGCACAGATAATTAATTTCTGCTTTATTTTTTTAAAAAAATCTTTAAAGGTTGATTTTGTCTCTTCGATATCTTTATAGACGTCAGGATGATCGAAATCGATTGAGGTACAAATTGCATATTGAGGGTGAAAAAATTGGAGTTTTGGTGTGGTATCAACAGGCGGATCAACAGCATACTCGTCGGCTTCGAGGACTAAATATTGTTTACCAGCATATCCCCCACCAGGAACGTCGTTAAAGCCAGATGTACCTACAATATAGCTTGGTTGGACATTTAGTTTCATTAAGAGAAAAGCCAGTAAGCTTGCAGTTGTTGTTTTACCGTGGGTGCCACAGACTGCAATGCTTTTTTCAAACAGGCTCATAATTTCACCTAAAAACTGCGCCTGGTGCATAACATGTATTCCTCTTTTTTGAGCCTCTTTAACTTGTGGATTACTAATACCTCCATGACTGGCTGAATATACAAGAAGATCGGTCTCTTGAGGAACCACTTCTCCATTAAAGGAATTAAATATTTCTATTCCCCTCTTGGCTAAAACGTTGTCAGTAATAAATTCTTCACTCAAATCGCTTCCTACCACATGTTTGCCCATATCTTTGAGAAATAAAGCAATATTGGCCATGCCCGCACCTTTGATGCCGACTAAAAATATGTTGTTAACTGCTTTTATATTCATACTTTAATAATATAACTGAACATTTCTCCATAGCGTTGCGTATTGTCTCTTTGAAACGAAAAAAAACGGTCGGCATCGCATTTTGTACAAAAAGGAAAAAAATCAATATGGTTTTTATCAAGACCCTTTTTAAGAAGCTGATAATAATTAAGAAACAATAAACTCAAATGAGTTTTTCCTCCTCTCATAACAAGCATCGTATCTTTGACTTCTTCAAATTCTGCTAAAAATTCATAAAGTCTGTCGCCGTACATTTCGTAACAACAGGCACCAATCGCAGGACCTATGGCCACATTAATTTCTCTGATATCTGCTCCCATTTCTACCATTTTATCAATCATATGAGTAGCTAGCCGTTTCAGTGTACCGCGCCAACCTTGATGAGAAATACCCACTACGCCGTTTTTTTTATCGGAAAAAATGATAGGTACACAATCTGCAGTTACAACAGAGAGTGCCAGATTATCTTCCACAGTTACAACACCATCGGTTGTATCAATGACACGTATAACATCGCCTTCTGGTGGGATTAACTCAATGTTAGCTGAATGAATTTGATCGGGAATAATGAGAGATTTGTATGGAACATCATTCACTTCGAAAAAATTTATGAGCGTCGATCGTTTTCGTCCATCGCCTGTCATGCGAGTACCAAAACCTGAAAGATGATGTGTATCATCAAGAAGAGTTGAATGAAATACTTTTAATTGGTCATCATATCTATACATCGTTTATTTTTTACTTAGTTTTAAAATTTTTCTGACAGCTTCTTGATCATCCCAGGGATATTCTTGGGTCCCGCGGGCTAAACTTTGTTCGTGACCTTTACCTGTGGTGATTATTATGTCCCCTTCCGCGGCAATATCAATTGCCCGTTTAATTGCTCGTTGCCTGTCAATCACAATCGTATATTTTTTTTTGGAAATATTTTTAAGGTATTGAGGTGGAATGTATTGGAAATTCTTCTTGATAAGGCCTTGAGCAATTTGTTCGTTAATCTCTTTTGGATCTTCGGTACGATAATCTTCCTCAGTCAATATGGCTACATCGGCATACATAGCACTAGCTGCTCCCATGAGCGGGCGCTTAGAGGTGTCTCGTAAACCTGCCGAAGAAAAAACGTGTATGACACGGCCCTGCTTGCCCAATTGTGTTCTGACTGTTTTTAAAGCCTGCAAAATGGAGTTGGGGGTATGTGCAAAATCGACGATCACTTTGAATTTACCATCATAGACCGTTTCCATTCTTCCGGGAGGAAGCTTAAAGGTTTTTATGCCTTGCAAAATATGTTTTTCATCAAGTCCAAGCAGCCAAGCTACAGCGTATGCTGCCAAGAAATTATATTTATTAAACTCGGCAATTGGCATATCTAATTTTTTACTCAAATCTATTTTAAAATCAGCATCTTTTTTGAGGCCATATGTTTGATAACCTTTATGATTCGCAGCCAGGGTGCGACGAAGAATGTCATACGATTGATCGTCACGATTAAGAAGAGCTGTTTTGGATTCAAGAAGCAAGGCAGCTTTTGTCATGCCATATGCTTCATATGTTTTATGATAATCGAGATGCTCGTGAGTGATATTGGTAATAATACCGATTTCGAAATGGACGCCAAAAATGCGATTTTGATCCAGTGCATGCGATGTTGTCTCAAGAATAAAATACTCATCGCCTGAGTCGGCGCTTTTTTTAAGCAATTTCTGTACTAAAAAAGCGCCGGGTGTAGTGGTATGTAAACCAGTGTCATATACTTCATTGCCGACTTTTCCATAGACAGTGGAAATCATCGAAACTTTTTTTCCGGCAGATTTCAGAATATGATAAATAAGTGAAGTTGTGGTCGTTTTACCGTCTGTGCCGGTTACTCCAATTACCTTCAATCGCTTACTTGGATATTTATAGTAAATGGATGCAACAATAGCCTCAATAAGATGACCCAGATTTTTGAGCTTCCGTATCATAGTTATATTATAACATCTGGTATAATATAGATATGCTCACACTTCTACTTGCCGTTTTGATCATTTTGTGGTTACTCGGCTACCTTAATCTGCCGGTTTTTCCGATCACCGATATGGTGCTTTTTAACCTGTTTGGTAAAGCAATTAGCTTATACGACATATTAATTTTTGGAGTTATTTTATGGCTTATTGGCATTTTGCCCAGCCCTTTTAGAGAAATCGCAGGCGTATTACTTATTATTTGGCTTCTAGCATTTTTTGGGATTATCGCTGTTGCTGGTTTTAGTAATATTGTCATCATCGCATTAATTATCGGACTTGTTCTCTATCTTCTGGGAGGTTTTAGCTAAACTTCATGAAACTTATTAGCTTAAATATCGAGGGTAGCAACCACCTTGATCATGTCATACCATATATTCAGAAAGAGTCGCCAGACGTAGTTTGTTTGCAAGAGGTCAACGATCATGATGTAACTAAGTTAAAAAATGAGTGGCATATGGAAGGACTCTATGTTCCAACTATGCATATTGATGTTGATAATGAAGAAGGTGGATCGCATCTTACCATTGGCGCTCAATATGGCGTGGCTATTTTTAGTAAGCTTTCCGACATCAACTTCAAAACTATTTACTACGTTGGCTCAAGTGAAAGAATACCTAAATTCAATCGCGATCCCAATTCTACCAATCGAGTACTGTTGATGGCTCAAATTCATCATAAAAACCACACATATCATATTATCACTACCCATTTCACTTGGACTCCCAATGGCCAGTCGACACCTCTCCAACATCAAGAACTTACTCAAATGATGGAAAAACTGAAGCATATTGATGATTTTGTATTATGCGGTGATTTTAATGCACCTCGCGGAGGAGATGTCTGGGAAAAAATTGCCAAAAAATACCAAGATAATATTCCAGCGCACATCACAACGACACTTGATCCTTCCCTTCATCGGGTAAAAAATTTAGTGCGATTGGTTGATGGCTTATTTACAACTCCAGGTTATCATGTAACCAATGTTCGGGTTATCGATGGAGTAAGCGACCATATGGCTATTGTGGCAGATATTACTGCAACTTAATTTTGATCTGGCGGGATGTTGTAATAGACCATAAGATCTTTGGCTATATCAAAAAATAAAGGCGCCGCAGTTTCTGAACCCCATATCGAAGACTTGGGCTCTTTCAACACTGTAAGGGCAATAAATTTGGGTTTATCAGCTGGAGCAAATCCTATAAAAGAAGCGACGGTTTTGTTGGGATCATAGTGACCGGCGATTGGAATCTGGGCAGTGCCAGTTTTACCGCCCATTATGTACCCTTTGGGTTTAACCCACTGAAATTCTCCGTGCTCGACAGTTGATACTAGCATTTTTTTAATGATAGCCGATGTTTTCTCGTCTAAAATTTTCCGCTCTACTTGAGGTTGGCGCTCTTTGACAACGTCACCATCGACAGTTTTTTTGACTATATAGGGTTTAAGTAAGTTGCCGCCATTGATAAGCGCCGAAAATGCCCGTACCATCTGAATTGGAGTTACTGCAATTCCCTGGCCAAACGTAGCAGTTGCAAAATCTATCGGGTACCACAATTTTTTAGCTTTCAAGTAGCCACCTTCCTCGCCCTGCAAATCTATACCAGTTGTTTTACCAAATCCGTAATTTTGGATGTATTTATATAATTTATCGTTGCCTAATTTTTTTCCGACATATACCATACCGACATTGGACGATTTTTCAAGAATTCGAGTGATATTTATTTTCCCTTCATATTGGTTATTCCATGTTTGTATCTTATATTCTCCAATTTTCACCGGACCTTGTTCATCATATATTTCATCTGGAGAAATGGCTTTTTCCTTCAAGGCTGCGCCGACAATCAACGGTTTAAATGTCGATCCTGGCTCGTAGAGATTGGAAATGCTTGAATTTTTGAAATATTTTTCGTCAAACGAATAATAGGTATCAGGGTCAAAATCGGGCAAGCAGGACAGAGCAATTATTTCCATAGTATAGGGGTCGGCCACAATCACGCACCCCTCCTGTGCTTGATAACTTTCCAGAGCTGCTTGTAGTTTCTTTTTGACAATCGCCTGCACAGCCGAATCAATCGTCAAATACAAATCTCGGCCATCTTGCGATTCTACCCGCTCTTGCACCCCGAAAAATATCGGCCTATTAAGAAGATCCCGCTCAGATTTAAGAAAACCCGCCAGGCCTTCTAATTCCTGATCGTAAAATCCTTCAATGCCAAAATATCCCACATTGTCGCCTTTACTATTTTTGCCTACAAATCCCAGAATATGAGCAGATAACGATGCTTCGGGATAGAATCGTTTAGGATCTTCATCAAAACCTATCCCAACTGGAATTTTTTTCTGGAGTTTTTCTTTGGTTGCCTGATCAATATCGGTTTTGACAGAAACCCAGTCTTTACTCATATCAATGCGCGATTCAAGCGTCGCCTCGCCTATATGCAAAACATCGTCAATTTTGGCAATTAAATCGTCTTTAGATTCAATTTTTTTAGGCTCAACAAATAATCTATACGTGGTCTGATTAATTGCCAGTGGAACTCCGAGTCGATCAAATATTTTTCCTCTTTCTGGAGTAAGTTTTTGGGACGAGACATAATCTGTTGTTTTGGCGTTTGAGGCAATCACTTGGATAAAAAAAAGTTTGACACAGACGGCTACAAAAAGTGCCAGGAAGAAAAGAAAAAGCAGTCTAATTTTTACCATACTAATACTCTATAGTATTTTTGGCAAACGCTTTGTCTTGCAAATACATGGGAGTGAGTTTTTTAGTAAATTGCAATTGGGCAGCCATAGAGGTCGCATAGGTGAGGGATTCTGCCAAGTAAGCTTTTTTTTCAAGATCAAGGTTTTGTTTATGTATGGCCTGTATTTGAGACTCGTATTGATTGATTTCATGAGACATTTTCATCCCATTAATAAAGAGGTAGGCATTAGCCATAACCAAAAACATAAATATAAACCAGATAGTTTGTTTAAATAATCCTTTCATTGTTTTGTAAAAACTCGCAACTTGGCCGATTTTTCAAATGATTTGGGCGATTTGTGTTTCACAAGAATTTCTGTATATTTTAAATTATTATTTTTGATAAATTGTTTGACAATACGGTCTTCTACTGAGTGAAATGTCAAAACAGCTATTTTCCCACCTTCTTTGATCGTGTTGACTGCTCCTACCAATCCGCTTTTGAGATTTTCTGACTCATGATTAACTTGCATCCTAAGAGCCTGAAAAACTCGACTGGCTGTGTTGTTGGTGTTATGGTAATGACCGACTTTACATCTCCCCAAAACTTGGTGAATTAATTGCGTTACATCGCCGACTACTGCAAACTTTGCGCGAATTCTTTGTCTTACTATCTCTTTGGCAATTATTTCTGAGTGTACATCTTCACCAAATCGCGCCAAGAGATCATATAACTCCTCTTGCGATGCAGTATTAAGCACTTCTGCTGCAGTAACTTGTGTTCTTGTATCAATTCTCATATCAAGTGGTTCCTCATCATACTTATACGAAAAACCTCTTCCGGATTGGGCCAACTGACCCATCGATAACCCCAGATCAAACAAAATTCCATCAACCGGAAAAAATTTTTGCTTTTTGGCAATCATTTCAATATCTGCAAAATTTCCTACAACCAATTTGATGTCGGGACTTGAGAGAGATGTCTGTAATTTTTTTATCTGATCTCCATCCCAATCAATTCCCAGCACTTTCCCATGCTTTTCGAGAATTTTCCTCGCGTGTCCTCCTTCTCCGATTGTCGCGTCAATATACGTGCCTCCTTCTTGGATATCTAAAGCCTCTATAACTTGTTCTAAAAGTACTGGTGTATGCATGTTAAACTGTAATTTTCTTCATATGATCAATCCATTTGCTGCTTTTCCAAATCTCAAAGTGGTCCCCCACGCCAACGATCATGACTTTGCCTTCGAGAACTGCATATTGCAAAAGTGATCTGGGTATGACAAATCTACCCTGATCATCAATTTCAAGATAGGATGCCGACGAAAATACAAACCGCCGTTTATCAAGGTTCTCTTTCTCAAGGAGTGATACTTGTAAAAGCTCAGAGGCGCGTGACTCAAAGTCATCCCGATCATATCCGGTAAGACATGTGTCAAAACCTCGGCTGAGTACAAATACATTGCCTTTTAAAAGTTCTCTGAGTTTTTTGGGTAGAACTATCCTTCCTGGTGCGCTGAAGGATACTTCATATTCTCCAAAAAACACCATATACAACCATTTAACGCCATATTTATCCTATTGTCAAGGAGAAAAAAACTGTAATATTAGGGTATAATTATCTGGTAATATGCTGCACTTTTTCAGAAGAACGCGTCAAATACTCTTTTCTCAACAGACGAGTTTATTATCCTCAACACTCATCATTTCGGCCATGGTCGTCATCTCGCGCTTGTTTGGCTTTGCACGCTATAGGATATTTGCCGGTTATTTCAATAAGGAACAGCTCGATATTTTTTTTGCTGCTTTTAGGATACCGGATCTCATTTTTGAGATCTTGATTACTGGCGCTCTCACCACTTCACTTATACCGTTTTATATTCGCTACCAGAAAGACAAAGAACAACAAAGCATTAATATTTCCTCGATTATGAATGTCATTATGTCGCTTCTGTTTGCTTCAATCGTTCTACTAACATTCCTAATGCCTCAAATTATGACATTGATAACTCCTGGTTTCTCCAAGGAAAAAATTGATCAAGTGGTTTTTTATTCACAAATATTACTTATTGGCCAGTTACCTTTTTTTATATTTGGCACATTTTTATCGGGAATCAGCCAAGCGCGTAAAGTATTTCTGATTCCCTCACTCGCTCCAATTCTCTATAACGTGGCCATTATAGTGGTGACACTTTTTTTCGCCAAATCTTTGTATTTACTTGCGCCTGTTCTGGGAGTGGTAATTGGCGCATTTGTTTTTTTTGCTATTCAACTGCCGGTTCTTACCGTGGCCAATCTTGATTACAAGTTTTTTGTTATTAATTTTAATGTCGTTATAGATTTTTTTAGAGTTGCAATCCCTCGAGTTGTGACTGTAATCGTGGCCCAAATCGAAGCCACCATCGATCTTACCTTAACTACTTTAATTGGTTCAGGAGCTTACACCGTATTTTACCTTGCGCAACATTTACAACTACTGCCTGTGTCGGTACTTGGAATAGCGTTTGGCCAAGCGTCTCTGCCTTATTTGACCGAGCTATTTCAGGAAAAAAAGCTGGATGAATTTAGAGAAATTATTGTGAAATCTATCTTGAATTTATTTTTCTTCACGATTCCGATCATGGGAATTCTCATTTTTGCACGTACTCCGATTGTGCGTTTTTTCTTCGGAGGTGATAAATTCGATTGGAATGCTACGGTTCAAACTGCAGTGACGTTATCTTTTTTTGCATTGTCGATACCATTTCACTCGGTGTATTATTTTATAACTCGTTGTTTTTACGCGTTATTTGACAGCAAAACCCCATTTTATATCAGCGTTATCTCCATCACAGTCAACGCATTGTTAAGTTTGTATTTTGTGGTCGTGTTAAAGTTACCTGTCTGGTCACTAGCCCTATCATTTTCGGTATCGATGACACTGCAAGTTATATTGCTTCTTGGACTGCTTTATAAACGTATTAAAGGGTTCAGCATTTACCTACTTCTTAAACAAACTACCAAAATGGCCCTGATAACTATGATTTCTTGTATCTTTGCGTATTACTTGGAGCGGCTGCTGGATGGATTGATACTTGATACGACTCGAACAATTAATGTATTTCTTCTACTACTTATCATTTCGGTAGTTTATTTTGGACTGTATTTATTTTTATCCTGGGTCTTCAATATAAGCGAAATCGCCTTTTTGGCTAAAATTTTTAGTAAAGTTAAATATTATCAGAAGAGAATTTTTGAAGTTTACACAAATACCTAAAAAATATGAATGATGCTGAGGGATCAAAACATTTGGAGGCAATAAAATCTATCCAAAAAAAATTGTTGGGCAAGGAATTGACGTACAAAGAAATTTATGCTCTTATGGATGAAATCACGCATCAGAAACTAAGCGATGTGCTGACTACTTATTTTGTCGCTTCATCATTCAAAGAGGGCTATAGCAGTAAAGAACTTTTCTATTTCACCAAAGCCATGGTGGAAACCGGCACTAAACTCAAATTCAAAGGCGTTGTCGCAGATAAACATTCAACCGGCGGCGTTGCGGGTACTCGTACAACAATGATTATTGTGCCTATTATTGCGGCGGCCGGTTTTACTATCCCCAAAACATCTTCTCGAGCAATTACGACTCCGGCAGGCACGGCCGATGTGATGGAGCTTGTCGCCAATGTCAATTTTACGCCGAAACAAATCTATAAAATGATCGATGATGTGGGCGGCTGTATCGTCTGGAACGGTCACTTGGGTCTGGCTCCTGCCGATGATATTATTATTCGTGTCGAAGCACCTCTCATGTTTGAATCATTTGATAAAATTATTGTTTCGATCATGGCCAAAAAAGTGGCTGTTTCCACCAATCATCTGGTGCTTGATATTCCTGTTGGTAAAACTATGAAAATTCACCACTTTGAGATGGCCGAGAAAGTCGCCAAAAAATTTAAGGCCATTGGGCAACATTTTGGCATGAGAGTTATTGTCGATATCAACGAAACTTTGGAGCCTGCCGGCTCTGGTGTCGGTCCATATCTTGAGGCCCGCGACGTACTTAGTGTACTTGAACAAACAAAAGATCGGCCTCTGCGGCTTGAAGCAAAAGCTCTCAGACTGGCCGGTAAATTGTTGGATATTTGCTATGAAGATAGTCATCAGAAGAAAAACGGCGAGGACGAAGCGCGCCGAATTCTCGCCGATGGACGAGCACTGAAAAAATTTAGAGAAATAGTGAAAGCACAAGGCGGATCACCCGAAATTTCATCAACAACATTAAAAACTCGCGCTATGATCCGGGAAGTGAAAGCAAAAAAGTCTGGTAAAATAAAAGCTATCGATAATTATAACCTCAATACTGTAGCTAAACTTTTGGGAGCTCCCGCTGATAAGTATGCGGGTATACTTCTTCATAAACGGCTCGATGAAAAAATATCCAAAAACGAGCCGATTATGCAATTACATGCCAAAGATCATTATCGTATTAAAGAAGCCGAGATAACTCTCGAAAATTTCCCAATATATGACATCGAGTAATATGAAAAGCAGCAAAAGATTATTGATTCTCATTATCTTTATCATAATTGTTGCCATTGGTGGCTTTTTAATTTATAAAGAAGGGACATTGCCACCTGATGCGACATCAAAATCGGCCAAAATTTTTGTCATTAACAAAGGCGATGGCTTAACTACCATTGCTCGCAACTTGCATAATGAAGGATTTATCAGAAATCGCGTGGTTTTTTATCTAGTTGTGAAGGAATTGAGCATTGAAAAAAAAATTCAAGCAGGAGACTTTAGACTTTCACCAGCCATGAGTGCCTATGAAGTTGCCAATGCATTAACACATGGTACAGTAGATATCTGGGTGACAATTGTTGAGGGATTACGCAAAGAAGAAGTTGCCCAAGTTATATCGCAAAATTTCGAAATACCCGAGTCAGAATTTATCAGCAAGTCAGATGAGGGGTATTTATTCCCAGATACATATCTTATACCGCGACTGGCCACTGCTGAATCAATTATTAGCATCATGAATAATAATTTTGATACCAAGTACGATGCGCAACATGAAGTAAAAGCCAAAAAACTCGGATTCACTAAGCAAGAAGTCATAACCTTAGCCTCGCTTGTCGAGCGAGAGGCACGAACTCCAGTAGTAAAACAGCAAATTGCTAGTATCCTTTTGAGAAGATTAAAAGAGGATATGCCGCTCCAAATTGATGCTACGGTCCAATATGCTCTAGGATACCAGCCTGATGAAAAATCGTGGTGGAAAAAAGATCTTAGCCTCGATGATCTAAAAATAAAATCCCCTTACAATACATACATCAATACTGGATTGCCGCCTGGTCCAATTTGTAACCCAGGATTAGCTTCAATTGATGCAGTAGTGGATGCCGATGCCAATACTCCCTACCTTTTTTATATCACAGATTCTCAAGGAAGAATTCATTATGCGCGTACTTCGGCAGAACACGAAGCTAATATTAAAAAATATCTTAAGTAGTGATTAATGTATCTGACTCTTCATCTATAAGCTCTTTTTTAAGCGGTGTAAAATCCTGACGCATGATAACCACTCGAGCTCTGATGGCACTTATCATGGCCAAAGATACCATGAACGTGAATATTATGCTGTAAAAATAAAAGTCCAAAGTAGGTAAACGCCCATGATCCCAGGTAGTTATTAAGCCGCCTCCTACTATCGATCCAACTGCTCCAAATACAATATTTCTCGCTGTAGCCAGAAGAGAATCATCATAGAATAATGATACAATTCCGCCTGCAATAAGTCCTAAACCTAACCAAAGTGCTGCATCCATAGGTATAGTATGGATGGACAATATAATAGCTGAGATAGAAACAAATAAGAGATGAGTAAGAAATTAATGAGTGGGAGGAATGACCATATGCGGGGCAGCGTAGCTACTTTTATTGATTCTTTTGAGGGCTACTAACTTCCCTATAAGAAGAGTCGTATAAATAACAGATGAGATAAACAAAATGACTCCAACAATGATAAAGACTCGTGTCAGCGAAACTTCTTGATCTTGAATAATCATAACTTGAGATTATAGTAGGGAAAAAATTTTCATATGTCAACCCTTATCTTCGGCAGACATGCGCTTAATAACCTCGCGCGGCTTCGAGCCTTCTGCAGGGCTGACGTAACCAGCAGCCTCGAGTTCATCAAGAAGCCGCGCAGCACGTGCATAGCCTACTTTAAGTCTTCTTTGCAGAAGTGAGGCTGATGCTTTATCAAACTGTGATATCACGTCAATTGCTTGGTTAAATAATGGGTCAGTACTGCCACCGGCAGATTGTGTACCGATCAATGTTCCCATCGATCCAGTTGCTTGTTGAGTAATTTCTTCAGTGTAATGAACCTCAGGCACTTGTGATTTAAGGAATTTCACCAGATCATTTACCTCATGTTCTGTTATGAACGGGCCTTGAATACGTCGGGGTTTGGCCTGATCAGGCGGTAGATATAACATATCTCCTTTACCTAATAATTTTTCAGCTCCTGGCATATCGATAATAACGCGTGAATCAATCATGGATGACACATTAAAAGCAATACGTGTCGGAATGTTAGCCTTCATGAGACCAGTAATAACATCAACCGATGGTCTTTGAGTAGCCAGAATAAGATGTATGCCTGTCGCACGAGCCATTTGAGCAATACGGGTAATTAGTTCTTCTGCATCTCCCGGGGCAAAGATCATTAAATCTGCCAACTCATCGATGACGAAAACAATAAAAGGTTTTTTTTCAACTCCATCTATCTCATTAAAGCCCTCTATATTACGTACTCCCGCTTTGGAGAATTCCTTGTAGCGGTTCTCCATTTCAGCTACTACCCAACGTAAAGCGGAAATAATTTTTTCCGGCTCGACTATAACGTCAGTTAAAAGATGGGGCATGCCGTTATATTGAGTGAGTTCAACACGTTTTGGATCAACAAGAATTAAGCGCACTTCATCAGGTTTGGTACGGAATAAGAACGTGGTTATCCAGGCATTGAGAAGTACAGACTTACCTGAACCAGTGGTACCGGCGATGAGAACATGAGGCATCTTTTGGATAGACGCAGCTTGTGGCTCACCCGATACATCAAGTCCCAACGGAATAAGAAGCGGATCTGGATTTTGTGTGAAGATAGGCGAAGATAATAGACGTTTTTGCGTCACAATTTCAGATTTTATGTTTGGAATTTCGACTCCCACAAGCGAGCGGCCAGGAATCGGCGCCTCTATACGTACTTGTCCAGTCGGCGCCGCAAGAGCAAGAGCTAGATCGTTTCCAAGGGCAGTAATCTTGGACAACTTCGTACCCATGGTGATTGCCAATGCATATTGAGTCACTGTCGGTCCTTTATTCACCTCAGACACTCGGGCGCGTATACCGAAGCTGTCCAATGTTTTTTCGATAGTATCGGCGTTTTTTTGCACATCTCCGCGCATCGCCTCTTTTTGCGCTACTTCCTGAAGTAAATTAAGCGGCGGATAAATCCAGGTCGTCATTTTACTAGCAGTAATTGATTTAAATTCCATACCCTTTGGCGCTTGAGTAGCATTGGCAGTCGCAGCAATAGGCACAGGTGTAGTCGGACCAGGTGATTTTTTGTCTTTTTTACCCTCATCAAAAATAAAGCGGCCTTTGTCTTCTTTTTCCACTTTTTTATCCTTTTCTTTACTATTTTTACTGCCTCCAAACGCCGGCTTGACCATATTCCAGATAAAAAGCGCGAAAACATCGACTGAGGTATCAAGAAACAAAATCAGTCCGATTATAAAAGTAATACTCAATATAATGATCGCTCCTAAAAGTGAAAAATCGCTCACCAAACTCTCGTAAATCATTTTTCCCCAAGCTCCCGCTCTGAAAAATCCCAACATACTGACAAAAATTAGCGCAGTACCAATCGTCAGATTGAGCTTGATGAATTTAAGTTTTTTAGTATTAAAAAAATGTCCAGCAACGAAGATTATGAGGAAAGGCACAAACAGAGCAAAGCCACCAAAACGGCCGACAAGTTCTTGATTGATTTGGTTGAGCATCGCGCCTTGCTCAGAATTGGAGAATAACTGCAAAAAAGACAGACCAGTAATGATACCTATGGCTATAAGTGCAAAGCCAAAGATATTAAAGATCGTGTTTCTGTTGATTGTTAAAAAAGGAAGACGTAGTAATCCCTTCTTTCTTCTGCCCATATCAAATCATTGTATAGGGAGAAAACACTAAAATCAAATCATCGCAAGATTGATTCGGCCTTGATTATCAATCTCGTTGACTTTGACTTTGACTGTTTGTCCGACTTTCACGACGTCATTGGGGTCTTTGACGAATCCTTTACCCATACGTGACACGTGGACCAAACCTTCCTTACCTGGTAATACTTCAACGAAGGCCCCGAAAGGCATGATCTTTTTGACTATACCTTCGAATTCTTCTCCAGGTTCAAGTTCGCGAGTGATGCTCTCGATGTGATCAACTGCAGCTTGAACTTTGTCTTGGTCAAGTCCGCTGATGGTGACCTTACCATCATCGGCGACATTGATGTCGGTTTCAGTTCGAGCAATAAGATTACGAATATTCTTTCCCCCTGGGCCGATAATCTCACCGATTTTATCTTGAGGTGGTGAAATCACAACAACCTTAGGTGCAAACTTAGACACATGCTGACGAGGCTTATCCAACGCAGCCACCATAACGTCAAGGATCTTGAGTCGTGCAGCTTTGGCTTTGGTAAGAACTTCCGCGATCATTTTGTCTGTTAAACCTTTGTTTTTAACATCAAGTTGAATGGCTGTGATGCCGTCTTTAGTACCGGCAACTTTAAAGTCCATTTCACCAGAGAAGTCTTCGACTCCCATGATGTCAGTCAAGATAAGATAATCCTCATCTGAGTTGGACATGATACCCATAGCAATACCTGCAACAGGCTTCTTGATTGGTACTCCAGCATCCATCAGAGCTAAGGCTGATCCACAAGTTGAAGCCATGGAAGTTGATCCGTTGGAGGATAATACTTCAGACACAACTCGGATAGCATAAGGAAATTCTTTGATTGATGGCAAAACCGGCTCAATCGCCTTTTCAGCAAGAGCACCGTGGCCAATCTCACGACGAGATGGTGTACCGACTCTACCTGTTTCTCCGACTGAATATGGAGGCATGTAGTAGTGATGCATGTAGGTCTTGGCCTCTTCACCTTCTGGTCCTTCGATCATTTGCTCAAGTCTTGGAGCACCAAGTGTGGCAATCGAGAGAACTTGAGTGTCGCCTCTCTGGAAAATAGCTGATCCATGGGTACGAGGTAAAATTGAGACCTCAGCTGATAATGGACGAATATCTTCTGGTCCACGGCCATCAAGTCTTTTCTTAGTCTTCAAGATTCTTTCACGAATCATCTGCTTTGTCATATAGTCAATTGCTTGCATAATGACTTTTGAGTCATATGTGTCTTTATGAAGTTCATGAACTTCGTTGACGACTGCATCGAGTGCATCACGATCTTCAAATTCCTTCTCGGCTTTTTGATCAATAAGTTGATTCAATTGCTTGACAAAGTCTTTTTTAAGAATCTGCTTCAATTTATCATCGATCTTAGGAGCTGGCACAGTCTCTTTGTCCATACCGATTTCTTTGCGCAGTGACTCCATGAAATCTATAATTTTGCCATTGGCTTCTTTGGCATATTTGATGGCTTCTAGTGCTGTTGGCTCATCAAATTCAAGTGCTTCGGCCTCGATCATCATGACTTTATCCTTGGATGAAGTCACAATAAGATCAAGCTCTGAGAACTTATTTTCTTCCTCAGAAGGGTTGATCACAAAAGAGTTCTTCTCTTCAGTTTTCACATGACCAACACGAATTGTGCTTATTGGTCCGTCCCATGGGATCGGAGATACATGTAAGGCAGCTGATACAGCAATGGCACTCAAAATATCTGGTGAATTCTCGCCATCAACTGACATCAATGTGATGATAATTTGGACATCGCGTCGATAATCTTTAGGAAATAATGGACGAATACCACGATCGATCAAACGACCGGTTAAAATCGCCTCATCTGAAGGTCGGCCTTCGCGTTTAACCCAGCGGGAACCTTTGATACGTCCGCCTGCATAAAGTTTCTCGGCGTATTCAACCTGAAGTGGAAAATAATCTAGGTCATCACGCATTTTACCCACTGTAACAGTGACTAAAACACAGGTATCACCCATACGAGCGAAACATGAAGTGGTGGCCTGTTGAGCTAATTTTCCAAATTGTAACGTAAGTTTCGATCCATCGATATCAAGAGTTTTCTCTGTTTTTTTCATACTATTTGTATTGAGGAGAGTCGGCGGGGGTTATTTAGAGGAATCAGCTAGTTATAACGGATAACTCTCTAATCTCTCTAGATATACCTATTTCCAAACTCTCGAAATTATTATTTTTTAAGGTCCAACTTACCCAGAAGTTCTTTGTAACGTTTTTCGTCAAGCTTCTGCAGATAGTTGATGATGCGGCGCCTTTTGGCAATAACTTTTAATAAACCGCGGCGTGAATGATTGTCTTTTTTGTTCTCACCAAGATGTCCAGTGAGCTTCATGATTTTATGAGTAAGAAGGGCTACCTGAACTTCAGGTGAGCCTGTATCGCCTTTTTTCTGGGCGAACATGTCCATAAGTTTCTGCTTATCATCTGGTAATGCTGTGCTTGCTGTTGCCATATATAAGGGAAATTATAAAGGATAGCTCAAAAAGATGCAAGAATAGATTATTAACCTCTATCTTCAGGGAGTAAATTGGATTCCAAAAGATGCTCATAAAATTTGCCATTAATAAAATTGAAAGTTAAAATTTCGGCGTCGGGATCGCCTCCGAAAAGCACTTCCATACGCTGAATACATGCCAACCAGATTTCACGCATGGTGTAATATTGCTTTTTTGGGTCGTCAAGTAAGCTTTGATCTATTTTATCTTGCAATTCTTGCCTATCTTCATTACAGTTCCCATCATGATAATAAGTATTACGTATTGATAATCTAATGTGATTGAAGGCCTGCGTTCCTTCCTTCCCTGCAAACTGACTTACCTCATACATCAGATTAGCTACTCCTGCTGGGTCACTAATTTGTGGCAACTCTACACGGAGTACTTTAAGAAGATTCTCTTGATAGATTAGATGCGGATCTGAAACCTTATCAAATTCATTCATTGAGGAAGATTATAACATATAAGACCTATAATATCTAGTACCGGTTCCTGCTATTTTTTTGTATAATAACCTTATATGAAAGGGTTTTATAACTTCATTCGCGAACAAGGAGTAATTGGCCTAGCAGTAGGGTTCATATTAGGTACATCTATTTCCAAGGTCGTTACCTCACTGGTCACAGATATCATCTACCCTCTGTTGAGTTTCGTATTAGGAAGAACCAAAGGCCTTGAGAAAGAATATTTTCCGATTGGTAAGGCAAAAGTGCTCTATGGCCATTTTTTAAGTGTTTTAATAGATTTCCTGATTGTAGCTATAGTAATCTACGCGATAGTCAAACTGCTTCGAGTCGATAAAATCCATAAAAAAATAGATCTATAACGCATGAAAAAAATTATCTTAGGAGCCGCTGGATTGGGCTGTATCGCGGCGTCGATTTGTGTCATTCTGGTCGTACCGCCGACTAACGACTTGGTAGTTTTTGGATTGATCTCTGCTGTCTCATTGGCCGCGTTTTTTTTAATCCAGTTATTATTTCCTTTTAAATATAGTCTATTGGGTTTTTGCAGTGTTTTTACCTTTCTTACTATTAACTATTTAGTGGGTCTTCAGATACTAAACACAGCGCTCCTCCTATCGGTTATAATTGGAATTGCATTTTTACTTAAAAAAAATCACTCCCATGAATAAAAAATTTTATATCACCACCGCCATTCCGTACGTTAACGCCGCCCCCCATATCGGCCACGCGCTTGAGTTTGTTCAAGCCGATGCCATCGCTCGGTTTGAGAAATTGCAAGGCAAGGAAGTGCGCTTATTGTCGGGTGCCGACGAAAATGCCCTCAAAAATGTTCACGCCGCTGAAGAGGCGCATGTGCCAGTGCAGGAATTTGTCGATCAGTACGCTACAAAATTTGAGGAATTAGCTAAAACACTCGATATCAAATTTGATATCTTCCAAAAAGGCAGCAACCAAAAACAGCATTTTCCATCGAGTCAAAAACTTTGGGAATTATGTGCCAAACACGGTGATATATATAAAAAAGAGTACGAAGGACTCTACTGTGTCGGCTGTGAGGCATTTTATACTCCAGATGAATTAAACGAGAAAGGCGAATGTTTTGAGCATCCAGGTAAAAAACTGGAAAAAGTCAAAGAAACGAATTATTTTTTTAAACTTTCAAAATATCATAAACATATCGTTGAATTGATTTCTACTGATACTTTAAAAATTTATCCCGAATCTCGCAAGAATGAAGTTTTGGGGTTTCTCAAGCAACCACTGCACGACATAAGTATTTCGCGCACCAACGAGCGGGCCAAAAATTGGGGTGTACCAGTACCAGGTGATGATACCCAGCGTATGTATGTCTGGTTTGACGCCTTAAATATCTACCAATCAGGCGTAGGCTATGGCTGGGATGAGGCACAATACAAGAAATGGTGGCCGGCGGATATGCATGCCATCGGCAAAGGTATCATCCGCTTTCATGCAGTGTACTGGCCGGCTTTCCTCATATCCGCCAGCCTCGAATTACCAAAAGCGCTCTTTGTGCATGGATATATAACTGCCAATGGTCAAAAAATGTCCAAAACGTTAGGCAATGTCATCGATCCTTTTGCTCTTGTTAAACAATGGGGCGTAGATGCAGTGCGTTATTACCTACTTCGCGAAATCTCTCCGTTTGATGACGGTGATTTCTCCGATACCCGTATGCTTGAGATTTACAACTCCGAGCTTGCCAACGAACTAGGCAACCTCGTTGTCCGTATCACGACTATTGCCGAAAAAGACGGAATTGTTATCAACGATGACAAAAAAATTACATTAGAACCAGAATTTGTGAAACTTTTCGAAAGTTATGAACTTAACAAAGCAGTGGAACGTGTCTGGTATCACTTGAAGCGCCTCAATCGAGAGATCGACGAATTTGTGCCGTGGAAAAAAACACCTGATGAAAGAAAAGATTTTCTTATTGCAACAATCATAAAGATTCGCATTGCGGCTTATCACCTAGAACCATTCCTCCCGCAAACTTCGGCCAAAATTATTGCCTCGACCAAAGGTAAAATTTCCAAAGCGGCAGTATTATTCCCCAAACCATGAAATATCATCTTAAAATCCCCAAATTGCCACAAATTAAACACTTTTTTAAGCATAATGCTCGAAAAACACAAGTTCTGGCAGGCTTAGGAGCCGTCGCCTTAATTTTTATATATTTTGCGATTTTTTATAAACTTCCTTCTCCTTACACTCTAAAGAATTACAATACCATTCCTTTATCAACTCACATTTACGACAGGAACGGCAAACTGCTCTATGATGTTTTTAAAGAAGAAAATCGGACCGCTATCAATATCAACGATTTACCGCCGTATGTGAAAGAGGCGACTATATCGATCGAAGATAAGGATTTTTACCGCCATGGAGGCATATCTGTAGTCGGCGGCATTGCTCGAGCAGTCAAAGATATGATTCTGAGACGAGGTCTCCAAGGCGGATCGACCATTACGCAACAGCTGGTCAAGTCTGCCCTTCTTTCGCCTGAACGAACTGTCAGGCGCAAGATCCGCGAGATTATACTGGCCATCTGGACCGAACAAGTTTTCACCAAAGATCAAATTCTTGAGTTATACCTTAATCAAGTACCATATGGCGGGGCTAACTATGGCATCGAAGCCGCGGCTAATGCGTACTTTAACCAACCGGCCAATAAACTTAAATTGAGTCAAGCAGCGCTTCTGGCAGGCTTGCCTCAAGCGCCGACATTGTATTCTCCCTATGACAATCCTGATCTAGCAATCAGACGGCGTAATAATGTTCTAAAGGCAATGCATGATCAAAAGTACATTGATCAAGCAACCTATGAAAAAGCTATCAACGATAAACTGCAAATTGCCACTTTATCTGCCGATATCAAAGCGCCTCACTTTGTATTTTATGTCAAACGTAAACTTGAAGAACAATACGGAGCTCAGGTTGTCGAAGAAGGCGGCTTAAAAGTTACAACTACTCTTGACTTAGATACTCAGCAAGCAGCCGAAAAAATTCTGCGTGAAGAACTAGATAAAGTCAAAAATCTCAAAGTATCCAATGGTGCCATATTAGTCACTCGCCCATCAACTGGTGAGATTTTATCGATGGTTGGATCAGTTGACTATTTTGCGACACCCTCAGGGGCCTTTAATGTTACAACAGCACTCAGACAACCAGGAAGCTCGATCAAACCCATAAACTATGCTGTTGGTATCGATCGCAAACTGGTTACTCCGGCATCGGTTTTTCTTGATGCGCCAACTTGTTTCAAGGGCGGGCCGCAATCGTATTGCCCGGTCAATTATGACGGTAAATTCCATGGTCCAGTTCAACTCAGGTTTGCACTAGGTAATTCGTACAATATTCCTGCAGTCAAAATGCTCCAGATGAATGGGGTCCCCGAGTTTATTGCTTCGGCATCGGCTGCCGGTATCAAGACGTTTACTGATCCGCAAAATTATGGTCTTTCTCTTACGCTTGGAGGTGGAGAAGTACGTATGACAGAATTTGCTCAAGCATATTCAATGTTCCCCAATCGAGGTATTCCCAAGCCGGTGGTTGAGATCCTCAAAGTCCAGGATAAAACTGGCAAAGTATTGTATGAATTTAAAGACCCCAACTATATCAAAGATATCCGGCAACCATTGAAAAGCCCTAACTTTTTAGGGATCAGCGGCAAACCTGTTATCTCTCAAGAAACAGCATACCTGATCTCTCATATTCTGCTTGACAATAATGCCCGCACTGCTGCTTTTGGAGATGGCTCATTTCTTGTCATACCAGGTAAAGCAGTCTCCGTGAAAACCGGTACAACCGATGATAAAAAAGATAACTGGACAATCGGGTACACTCCCAATTTTTTAACAGCAGTCTGGGTTGGGAACAATGACAATAGTCCGATGAACCCGTACCTCACTTCAGGTGTTACCGGCGCTGCTCCAATCTGGCACAGAACAATGAAATATATACTTAAAAACCAGCCAGACCTATGGCCAATTAAACCCGAAGGCGTTGTCGGTATGCAAGTTTGTACCGACACCGGTATGCCTGCCGGTAAAAATCCCGATGGCACAGCCAATTGTCCAACGCGTTTTGAGTACTTGATAAAAGGCACAGAAAATGTTCAAACGGTTACAGTCAGTAAAGAAACCATTCCAGTTAGTCGCGACACCGGAAAAATGACCAAACCCGACGATCCGTCTATGGAAATGAAAGAAAAAACAGTTATGAAGGATAAAATGGGCGCAGTCTACTGTGTCGACTGTACTCATGATGAACATTAGTTTGACAACGACTCTAAGGTATCATAAAATTGTCCCATATGGCTAAACACTTATCGCTTGAGGATATTGATGAGAGCGTTCAACCCAAAATCTACACGCAAGATTATTCTTCTAAACCAATTATCGAAGATGTTAAAATTGTTACCCTTAAAAACTACGTCGGTGATGAAGGTGATTTCTCAGAAATTATGCGCTTCAAGGAAAATGGGGAACTTGACTCCATCCCAGGCTTCAAAATAGCACAAATCAACAGAACCCGCGTTTTTGCCGGATCGATTAAAGCCTGGCATATACATTTTAAACAAGATGAGATATGGTACGTACCGCCTCACTCACATTTGTTTGTTGGATTGTGGGACGTGAGAAAAGCTTCCAAAACCTTCAATCAAACTATGAGAATCAATCTGGGCGGGACAGCATCGCATTTTTTGTATATTCCCAAAGGTGTTGCCCACGGCTCAGCCAATTTCACCAATAAGCCAATTGAGTTATTTTACTTTGTCAACGAGACCTTTAATGCCCATAATCCAGATGAACAACGAATTCCCTGGAATTCAATCGGTATCGAATTCTGGACGCCTCTTAAAGACTAGATGGTAGTCGCTTTTTTTATTGCCTGGAAAATTCTTGTCATCCTGTTTGCGCTTCTGGCAGTTCCACTTCTCCCTCTTCAAGAAGCATTTACTCCCATCACTCATTTTGGCCTGCATTTTCCGTATCTACTCTGGATTTTTGGTAATTTTGACGGCATGATTTACATGTCAATCGCACAAGGTACATATCACTCGCTCGAAAACGCTTTTTTTCCTCTCTACCCGCTTCTTATACGCTGGCTTGATCCATATACTTCGTATCCTATTGTTGTTGATGCACAATTAGTTTCTAATGCGGCATTTTTGACGACGCTGGCGGTGATTATTAAACTGCTTAAAGTCGATGTAGTGCCAAAATTGACTGGACTTCTCTTTTTAATTGTCATTCTTTTTCCTACGTCGATGTTTTATGGCGCAGCTTACAACGACAGTACTTTTTTCTTGTTTGCTACGTTGTGTCTTTATTTTGGCCGTAAGAAAAATTATTTTTTTGCCAGTTTGTTTGGAGCGCTGGCCACGCTTACTCGCCTCAACGGACTCGCTCTCATGTTTTTTTTAATCTTTGAATATATATTTGATAAAAAAACCACCCGCCAAATTTTCGCTGTCTCAACAATAACAGTTATCAAACACAAAATTTCTCCTCAGAAAATATTCTGGTCACAAATATTCTGGGTTGTTCTTATTCCTCTAACTTTCGTAGGTTACTTAATTTATACCAATCTAGCGTTTGGTGATTGGAATCAAGTTTTCAGCAACATGAAAATTTGGCACCAGGATAAAGTCACGTTTCCTCTCCAAGTAGTGTGGCGCTATTTCAAAATCCTTGTTCTTCACCCGCATTTTAATCTTTTTTATTGGGTCGCATTCCTAGAAGCGTTTATGGTGGAAATGTACACATTTTTTCTGGTTTGGTCGTTTAAAAAAATTCGTTCTTCGTATTGGGTATTTTTTCTGTTGTCGATTATTATCCCTTCACTCACGGGTACATTTCAGGGTATGCCGCGGTATGGACTCCATGTCTATCCCTTTTTTCTTACAGTTGCTCTATTTTTGTCAAACAAACCCTTACTTGGTAAAATAGCCTATTTTATCGTGTCAATATTGCTTATGTTTTTTGTCATTACCCTGTTTACCCGCGGTTATTTTGTCAGTTAATATATGAAAAAATTACCAAGTTTGTCGGTTTTTTTCCCGGTTTATAACGACGGCGAAATTATCCCCTATATTGTTGCCAAAACGTATGCAATTTTGCCCACAGTTGCCAAACAGTTTGAAGTCATTTTGGTAGATGATGGATCTGATAAAAAAACGGCTGCTATTCTCGCACTTTTAAAAAATCAATATTCTCGTCTCAGAGTTATCACTCACCCCAAAAACAGAGGCTACGGCGGAGCTTTGCAAACAGGTTTTAGGAATTGTAGCTATGCATGGATTTTCTATACAGACAGCGATGGGCAGTATGATATGACAGAAATTATCCAGTTGGTAAAAAAAATCTCTGGCAAAGTCGATGTCGTAAACGGTTACAAAATTGGTAGATCCGACGGATTGGTACGCAAATTCATCGGGGCGATATATAACTGGTTTGTGCATCGACTATATCATTTACCAATTCGTGACGTCGATTGTGACTTTAGGTTAATTCGTGCAGCCAAAATTAAACAAATTTCTCTCCGATCATTATCTGGCACTATTTGTCTGGAATTAGTTGAAAAACTTGCATCTCAACATGCATTATTCAAAGAAGTACCTGTACATCACTATAAGCGAATTATAGGAACATCGAGATTTTTTCGGCCGACTCATCTCTTCAGAATGTTACGCGAGAATATAGTCTATTTTAGAAATCGCAGATTACTGGTGCCATCGGACAGAATCGAACTGTCTACCAAGCGCTTATGAAACGCCTGCTCTGCCGGTGAGCTACGATGGCTATTTTTTCTCCTTTTATTATAATAGATGAAGGTACCTGATTCAAATATGTCGCAACCTGTTTTATCGATCATTATTATATCTTTCAATACACGCACGATCACGCTCGATTGTCTGCAGTCAATCGTCAAATCCCGTATTTCGGTGCCGTACGAGATTATAGTCTTTGACAATGCCTCCTCCGACGGCACGCAGAAGGCGATCACTGAGCTTGCCAAAAAATACACCCAGATTCATCTGGTAGAAAATAGGCACAATATCGGGTTTGGCAAAGGCAATAATGAGGCAGTCAAACTCGCCAAAGGTGGGTATATTCTCCTGTTAAACACCGATATAGTTGTGCTCGATGACGCCATCGACAAACTTCTAACCTACTACAGGGAGCATGAAACAACCATCCATTTTGTTGGAGGCAAGCTGTATAACAAAGACATGACCCCTCAAGCCTCAAGAGGCCTCTTTTTTACACTACCGGTAGTGTTGGCATTTATCTTCCTTCAAGGTGATAAACGAGGCTGGACACGCAATTCGCCAGATACAGCTACTCCTGCCGAATGGGTCTCAGGCGCCTGTATTTTGACCAAAAAAAGCCATTTTGAGGCCCTTGGAGGCTTTGACACTGATATTTTCATGTATATGGAGGAGGTTGACCTTCTCTATCGAGCTCACAAACAGCATTTACGCACATATTTCTATCCTGAAGCTCATTTTATCCACTTGGGAGCAGCCTCAAGTAATCGCACCTACCCTATCCTCCAAGTGTATAAAGGGCTCCTATTTTTTTATAAAAAACACTATAGTCCGCTTGCTTTTGTTATCCTGAAATTTATGCTACAATTAAAGGCAAGGATAGCGATTTTGGTCGGTAGAACAACCAAAAACCTGTATCTAATTCAAACATATGAAGAAGCTTATAAAGTGGCTACACTGGCTTGATGACAATTTAATCCACATTTCGCTCTTGGCATTTATCGTGCTTATCTCCCTTTTGCCTAAATTTCCTATTAAGCACGTCGAATACACATATATACATATCAGAATCGACGATCTTTTGCCAGCGATCATGTCGATAATTTTTTTGATCCAATGGGCCAGACGAAAAATTAAGCTGAATACGAAATTTATGATTCCAATTCTCTTGTTTTGGGGAGCTGTTTTTACATCGTACATAGTCGGGTACTATGGCCAAAATACGATTCCGGTGAGCAGCATCGGACTGCTCCATAGTTTCCGCCGCATACAGTATATGGTGATCTTTTTTATCGCCTCAAGCGCAGTTATCACAGATGACCATTTTAAGCAGTATATGAAGTGGTATCTGGTCACGATACTGCTTGTGGTACTCTACGGCTTTGGACAAAAATTCCTAGCTTTTCCTTCAATCCAGTCGATGAACCCGGCTTATGTTGACGGACGATTACTGATACTCAATCCAGAAGACCGCATCAACTCAACGTTTGGAGGCCATTTTGATTTAGCTGCGTACCTCACATTTTCGATGCCCATTCTGCTTGGATTTTATTTTGCTTACAATCAAGTTCGTTACTTTGTGACATTTGTTTTAAGTATCATCGTTTTGTTATTTACAGCGGCTCGATCTTCGTTTGCCGCCTACCTTATATCAGTACACACTTTTTTACTTTACTCAAGAAAATTCAAGATGTTTGTCGCGGTGCTCGTTTTGACCGTAATTTTAACTTTGGTTACCGGAGACATGTTAAAGCGTTTTCAGAGTTTGTTCCAAATAAAAACAGTCTATGTAAATGAGTCAACCGGCTCCACTCAAATTGGCCAAAAAATTTCCACCAAAGAATTACCTGCCGGCGGCTACAACCTCAATGAAGTACCGATTATCGGACAAGTTATTACCAAGAATAGTACTGCCAATAGCACGCCTGCTACTCCCGATGAAATTAAGGCAGCTGCCATACATGAAGCAGTTGAGGAAGCTAAGCGAAGCGGTAAACCTTTCAATGGCTCGGAAATCGAAAAAAGAGCCAATGAAATTGCTAAATTTATCAAACCCGAGAAAAGTGTTCTCTGTGATATTTCATGTGCTACCCGCCTGCAAATCGAGTGGCCGCGAGCCATGGGCGCTTTCTTGTATAATCCGGTATTCGGCTCCGGCCCATCATCGATTACCGAGGCGACAGATAATGATTTCTTACGCTGGCTAGGAGAAACAGGACTTGTTGGTACAAGCATCTTTTTATGGATACTATTTTCTATCTGTAATTTTGTACGCATAGCATCCAAGGGCTTAAAAGCAGAGGAACGACTAATTTTTAAGGGATTTATTTTTGGAGTGATCGCGCTGCTTATCAATGCTTTGTATATCGATGTTTTTGAGGCCTCTAAAGTCGCTTATAACTTCTGGCTGGTTGCAGGTTTATATACTGGAGTGAGCACGACTCTCCTTACTCAAAAATCCAAAAAATTGGAAAAATGACATTGCCGATATGAAAAAAAAGTCAGAACGATTCAACAGAATAGATATATTTATTTTGACAATTATCCTCGTTGTTGCCCTCGCCGCCCGTCTTTACCAAATCAATAAACCACTGACAGATTTCCACTCCTGGCGACAATCAGATACAGCCGCAGTCGCGCGTAATTTTGCCCGTGATGGCTTTAATTTGCTAAAACCTCAGTATGATGACGTGTCGCCGATTGAGACTGGCAAAGACAACCCTCAAGGCTTGCGCTTTGTCGAATTCCCACTATATAACGCCATATTTGGCTTTCTTTATAAGCTATTCCCGTTCTACGAAGTACATGTGTGGGGAAGACTAGTTACTGCTGTATCGTCGCTTATCATCATCGCCATTGTGTATTATTTTTTAAAAGAAGAGGTCGATCGTAAAGCTGCAATTGCAGGAGCGCTCACCTACTCATTATTCCCGTTTTTTGTATTTTATTCACGGATTGTGCTCCCTGAGAGCATGGCGACGATGCTGGCGTTTGTGGCAATATTTCTCATGTATAAAGTGGCCTTCGACGACAGAAAAACTTTCCTCAAAGATACAGTTTTTATGATACTGGCTGCGGTATGTTTTTCGGCGGCACTGCTTGTGAAGCCGACAACGATATTTTTTGGATTAGTGCTTGCGTACCTTTTTTATAAAAAATTCAAGTTGGGGCTTGTAAAAGATTTTCGAACTTATATTTTTGCTCTCGTATCGATTGTACCTTTACTGCTTTGGAGAAAGTATATCAGCGCCTATCCAGAAGGAGTACCGGCCTCTGATTGGTTGATCACAAGTGTTAATACACCTCAAGGACTGCAAAATATTTTTTTCAGACCGGCTTTTTTTCGCTGGATCTTTTTTGAAAGAATTAATAATTTGATTCTTGGCGGATTTACGACAGTTTTTTTCATACTTGGCGTTTTGGTCAAACAGAAACGATTATTTTTGCACTTTATTTTAGCGGCTTCTATGCTATATGTTTTCGTTTTTCAAGGAGGCAATGTCCAGCATGAGTATTATCAAACTCTCATTTTCCCGGCGATTGCTATATTTGTTGGTGTAGGTGTTTCACTCGTACTGAGCGTGCCTCGAACTTTTTTGCCTCCTCTTGTATTGTATCCTGCGATTTTTGCCATTATGCTTTTTTCGATGGTCGTGTCTTATCAGAGAATTAAGGACAACTATAGTTATGGCGGCGATCAGGTCAATATCGCCCGTATCATCAATACTCTCACTACTCGCTCTGATTTGATTGTCACAGATACGACTGGGGATACTACCTTGCTTTATTTAGCTGATCGCCGCGGAGCACCAGCTGTTTTTAAAAGCTTGCCTGAACTCAAAACCAAAGGCTACAATTATTTTGTGACCATGAATGGCGATGTCATTGCCGCTGTTAAGCGAGAAACAGATTTTCAGGTAGTGTTTGAGAACGACAAATTCGCCTTGTTCAAGCTATGAAGATTCTCATGCTGACGCCGTACCTACCCTATCCTCCAGCATCTGGCGGACAAATTCGGACACTTAATCTGCTCCGTAACTTAAGCAAAAATCACGAAATTACGTTGATCGCCTTATACAAAGATCCCGCTGAAAAAAAATACGCCTCATACCTCAAAGCTTTTTGTAATAAAGTCTATTTATGTAAGCGCCCTGGCAAACCTTGGCAGCCAAGCATTATTGCCAAAGCCACGCTGACTGCCGAACCTTTTCTTGTTGTTCGCAACTTTTCTGAGGAAGCAAAAAATCTTCTCGAAAGGCTTCTTAAAGAAGAGTATTTTGACGTTATCCATGCAGAAACATTTTATGTAATGCCGCATTTACCCAAAACCGCAGTCCCGACACTTCTTGTTGAACAAACAATTGAGTACAAAGTCTATCAACATTTTGTTGATTCATTGTCGCTTTTGGTGCGACCTTTATTTTATCATGACATAATTAAGCTTAAATATTGGGAGCGCCTGTACTGGAAAAAGGCAAGTATGGTCGCGACAGTTTCGCAGGCCGATAAAAATCTTCTTACCAAAGTCGAACCCGATATTCCCACAGTCGTTATCCCCAATGGTGCAGCAGATGAAATGTTTATTTGGCCGTTTCCTAAAAAAAATTTCGATAAACCAACACTTCTTTTCATGGGTAATTTTTCCTGGCTGCAAAATATCGAAGCGGCTGAATATTTGACTAAAAAAATTTACCCACTCCTGGAAAAACGATTGCCCGATTGTCGAGTAGTCATCGCAGGTCAAAAAGCGGCGCGACTCAAAAGTCATAATAATGTAGAGATCGTTGATATCAAACCCAATGATGTCAAATCAGTCGAGCATTTTTATGAATCAAGTACCTTATTTATTGCGCCCATTTACGGGCCAGGTGGTACTAGACTAAAGATTTTAACAGCTATGGCTTCTGGTTTACCGGTTATTTCTACTCAAACAGGTATCGAAGGATTGCAAGTAACCAATAATCAACAAGTTTTGGTGGCCAACAATGCAGAGGAATTTGTCAACCAGATCCAGAAAATCTTAGTCGACAGAAAATTATATGAAAGACTTCGAAAAAATGCTTTTGAACATGTAAAAGCCAATTACAGTTGGGGAGCAATTTCCAAACAGTTGGAAGTTGTGTACCGCACAATTAGGAAATCATGAAAATTGCCATCGATATTTCACAACTTTCCTATCAAGGCACTGGAGTTGCTCGCTATACACAAAACCTAGTTGAATCTTTGATCAAATATGACGATAAAAATAGATATGTGTTTTTTTATTCATCTCTCAGAAAACCCATTCCAGAGAAAATACGCAAACTCATCATCCAAAAACATACACTGCGCCAATTTCCCCTACCTCCCACAGCACTTGATCTCTTGTGGAATAAATGGCACAAACTACCTATCGAACGATTTGTGGGCGATGTCGATATAGTTTTCACTTCTGATTGGACCGAGCCTCCTACTGCTAAAGCCAAAAAAATTACCACCATTCATGATTTAGCGGCGTTTAGATTTCCTGAAACATCACACGACACTACTGAATTTAAATTAAGTAGGATGCAAATCAGTGCGAATATCGTAGCTAACCAAAAAAGGAAATTAGATTATGTGCGAAAAGAGAGTAATCTCATTATTTGTGACTCACATGCAACGAGAGAAGATGTGGAAGAACTCCTTAAAATTCCTAAAAATAAACTGGTGGTGGTTTATCCTGCTGTCGAAGTTACCGTTTTTCCAGAGGAAAAAAAGATCGCTGATAAACCATACATCTTGACAGTCGGTACTTTGCAGCCAAGAAAAAATATCAAGCGACTCATTAATGCTTTTATAGATGCCAAGTTACCAATTGACCTATATATTGTTGGCGCGCAGGGCTGGGGAGAAGAATTACCATCAAATACAGCGCAGAATATCAAGTTTTTAGGCTATGCAGAAGATAAGCAACTATCTCAACTATATCAAAATGCTTTATTTTTCATCTATCCTTCTCTTTATGAGGGATTTGGGTACCCTGTGGTAGAGGCTATGGCGTATGGATGTCCAGTAGCAACCTCAAACACTTCATCGCTGAAAGAAATCGCCGACGGCTATGGTGTACTATTTGATCCCGAATCTGAAAAAGACATTGAGAAAGCATTGACTAAACTCTACTTAAATGAAAAACTGCGAAAAGCTTTAATTAACAAAGGTTATAAACGAGCTGAGGAATTTTCGGGAAAGCATTTTGCCAAGCAGCTTATTAGTATTTTTGAAAATGTCTATGGTAATCGGAGTTGACGGCAATGATGCCAATGTCGAACAAAAAGTCGGAGTCTCGGTCTATACATATAATCTACTGTCTTATTTTCAAAATAGAGCGAACAACCAAACACAATTTAATGTTTATCTGCGCGAATCACCCCATGAAGATTTACCAAAAGAAAACGAGTTCTATAAATATAAAGTTGTTAAAGGACCCAAACTTTGGAGTCAATTTTTTTTACCATTAAATCTTAACTTTATCCGGGGAATTGATGCGTTTTTTTCACCAGCGCATTACTCGCCGCGATTTTGCCCTGTGCCATTGATCGTCACCATTCATGATCTAGCCTATTTTTATTACCCAGATGAATTTTTAAAAAAAGATTTATTCAAACTTAAAAATTGGACGAAATATTCAGTCGATCATGCCAAACAAGTGATTGCAGTATCTGAAAATACCAAAAAGGACCTGATGAAATTTTATCAAGTGCCGCCAAATAAAATTACGGTGGTCTACAATGGCTTCGAAAAAAAAACCGTCGGCGAAACTCCCTGGTCGAAAGTAAGTTCTAAATTCAATCTGAAAAAAGAAAAATATATATTGTACGTAGGAACTTTACAACCGAGAAAAAATGTACCCGTGCTCATTGAGGCTTTCACAAAATTTCATAAAGAAAATCAGAATATGAAACTGGTAATTGTAGGTAAAAAAGGTTGGTTGTATGACTCGATTTTTGATAAAGCTCAAAAGAGTGGACTAACTGATCAGATTATTTTTTCCAATTACTTACCAGATGAAGATGTAGTCACTCTATACAAAAATGCTTATTGCTTTGTCTTGCCATCATTGTATGAAGGATTTGGGGTACCATTACTTGAGGCGATGTCGTATAGTTGCCCAGTTATTTCATCGTTTACTTCAAGTCTGGCCGAAGTTGGAGGAGACGCGTGTGTCTATTTTGATCCTGAGAAACCTCATGGTTTAGTCGAGGACCTTGAATCTTTAAAAAATAAAAAATTACGCAATGAACTAATCAAAAAAGGTAAGGATCGTACTGCTCTCTATTCATGGAACAAGTGCGCCGAGCAGACGTTAAAAGTGATCAAAAACGTATGATAAAAATTATTCCCGACGATTTCAATCCTACAGAGTTTAATGAAGTTTCTGTCAATCCGGTGCAGTCGTGGGAGTGGGGAGAATCCAAAAGAGCTCTTGGAATAAAAGTGTTGCGAATAGGGGAATTCAAAGGGGATACATTGCAACATGTTAACCAGATGACATTTCACAAAATCCCCTATACCCACTACACCATAGGCTACGTACCCCGATCCGAATTTCCCACTCAAGACGCACTCGAGTTTATAAAAGATATAGCCAAAAAAGAGCAAGCAATCTTCGTGAAACTTGAACCATATATTAAAAAACAGGATTTTAAACATGCAATTCCAGCTGGACTTGTTACTTCATCTCATCCTCTTTTTCCGGCTTGGACCCAAATGCTCGATTTGGCACCTTCCGAAGAAATACTCTTAAAAAATTGTAAATCAAAAACACGATACAATATTAAACTTGCTCAAAAAAAAGGCGTTGTTGTACGTGAAGAATCAAACGACAAAGGCTTTGAAACATTTGCGAAATTGTATTTCGAAACTACCAAAAGACAAAAATATCACGGTCATAATCACCATTATCACAAGATAGTGTGGGAAAGTATGAAAAAAAATATTGCCCATATTCTCATTGCCTATTATGAAAATACTCCCCTAGCCGCTTATGAACTTTTTCACTTTAACGACGTCTTGTATTACCCGTATGGCGGTACTTCAGATCTTCACCGTAATTTGATGGCCTCAAACCTCATCATGTGGGAAACAATTCTACTTGGCAAAAAATTAGGTGCTAAAACATTTGACATGTGGGGCTCTCTCCCCGCTTCATATGACCAAAAAAATCCTTGGTCAGGGTTTACAAGATTTAAAGAAGGTTACGGCACTGAATTTGTAGAATTTGTCGGCAGCTATGACCTTGTGATTAACTCAACTTTATATAAACTCTATAACACTGCTCACAAGTTTAGAGGAATTTTTCTTAAGTTACGGGTTTAAGACATTAACTTTCTCAGCTAATATCGTATCTTTTTCTGTAAGATGTCCTGCGTTGTGAGTGGTTAATGAAAGAGTAACATTGCGCCAATTATGAAGAAAAATATCGGGGTGATGATTAACTGACTCTGCAAGTTCCCCTACTTTATTGACAAAATCGAGAGCCTCTTTGAAGTTTTTAAATGTAAATTCTTTCTCTATGGTGTTATCCTTGAGCGACCAGCCTGCTGGAATCTCCATATTAGTTGTGTAAACCGTTTTCTTCTTTTTTTATAGTAGCGAATTGTCTTGTGAGTAATGGAAAATGCGGTTTGTTGGGAGCATACGCTAAGGCTACTTTCAATACATCGTCCACATGGCTAACAAATACGAAATGTAAATCGTCAAGGACATATTTAGGTATGTCTTCGAGATCTTTTTTATTCTCCAGAGGTAAAATAATCGTTTTAATCTGGGCTCTATGGGCTGCAATAACTTTTTCTTTGACTCCACCGATCTCAAGTGCTCGACCGCGCAGAGTAACTTCGCCTGTCATCGCCACATCACGCTTGATGGGAGTTTTGGTAAGGGCAGAAACCATAGCGGTAGTTATTGCAAGACCTGCCGATGGTCCATCTTTAGGCACAGCGCCTTCTGGAACATGGACATGAATATCTATTTTTTGGAAAAATTTCTCAGATAGTCCAAATTGATTCCATTTTGACCTCACATAGGAGAGGGCAGCTTGGCCCGACTCTTTCATCACATCGCCAAGCTGCCCGGTAAGAACCAATTGTCCTTTACCCGGCATAATAGCAACTTCAATAAATAGTATATCTCCGCCTGCTTGTGTCCACGCCAGCCCGGTAGAAATACCTACGGCATTTTTCTCTTCAAGCATAGAAGAGGAATACTTGTATGGTCCAAGATATTTCGGTACTGTAGTCTCAGTCACGTTTTTTTTGATATATTTTTTACCACCTTTAACTTCTTCAAGAATCTCTCGGGCCACTTTACGGGCAGTTGTTGCAACCTGTCGCTCTAAGTTACGTACGCCTGCTTCGCGTGTATAACGGCGAATCATAAGTTTCAAGGCTTCATCTGTAATTTTAAGGTCCTCTGTGGATAATCCATGCGCTTCAGTCTGTTTTCTAACCAAGTAATTTTTGGCGATATTAAACTTTTCGTCTTCCGTATAACCGGCAAAGTGTATAACCTCAAGTCTATCCAGCAAGGCTTCGGGAATCGTATCTAAAATATTGGCAGTAGTTATAAAAAATACTTCTGATAAATCATACGGCACTTCAAGATAGTGATCTGAAAATGAGTGATTCTGCTCAGGATCTAAGGTTTCAAGAAGAGCGGCTGTGGGATCGCCACGGTAATCTTTACCGACTTTATCAATTTCATCAAGCATAAAAACAGGATTTTTTGTGCCTGCTTGCTTAATACCTTGTACAATTCGTCCAGGAAGTGCACCGACATAGGTGCGTCTATGACCGCGAATCTCGGCTTCGTCACGTATACCGCCGAGTGAAATCTTTACAAACTTTCGACCCAGTGCGCGAGCGATTGAGCGGCCAAGAGATGTTTTACCGACTCCAGGAGGCCCGATGAAACACAAAATTGTTGGTTGTTGCTCTTTTTTCTTTTTGAGATCTTTGGCGCCAGTTTTTTCCTTGAGTTTACGAAGTTCGACGACTGCAAGATACTCAAGAATGCGCTCTTTGACCTTTTTAAGTCCAAAGTGGTCCTCGTCTAAGACTTTTTCGGCTTCTTTGATATCAATGGCAGTTGCGGTAGGTATGGCCCATGGCAATTCAACTAGCCAATCAAGGTAGGTACGAATATATGAAGCTTCTGGATTGAATTGAGACATCTGGGTAAGCCGCTTTAATTCTTTATAGGCTTTTTCCTCGACATCTTTGGGCATGTGAGCCGCACGAATTTTGCTATCATACTCATCTAATTCTTTTTCCTCACCTTCGCCGCCCAATTCTTCTTCGATAGTTTTCATTTTTTCACGTAAAAATGTCTCTTTCATGCCTCGCTCAAATTTTTGCTGAGTTTTGGCCGAAATATTTTGCTCAATTTCGAGAATTTTTATTTCTCTATTGATATAATCTACCTCAAGCGTCAATCTTTTCTTCAAACCGCCTTCTTCAAGAAGTCCTTGTCGCTCTTGACCTTTCAGATCAAGTACCATCGCTACCTGATACGAAAAATCACGGGCTGAGCCGATATTTAAAATATTCATGAGGAAAACGAAATCAACCGGTTTGCCTAAATTAATTGCCCGTTTGACTTGGGAAGAAATATGTTTCACCATGGCTTGTATTTCTTCGGTATCTATATCTTCATCGTCAACTGGTTGTACAGTACCTATAAAAAATGGTGTCTCCTTGGTGAATTCAATTATTTCGACTTTCTCCTTACCCTTCACTAAGGCATTCACCTCACCCTTATCGCCCAACACAGTCTTCTCTATAGTGGCAATGACGCCAATTTTAAATAAATCATTTGGTTGAGGGTCATCGAGCGTAGGGTTTTTCTGCATCACAAGGACTATTTTTTTGTCTTTTTGAAGAGCGTCGTTGACTGCATCAATGCTTTTCTTGCGGCCAAAGACTAACATATTCTCGGTATTGGGGAAAACAATGCCCTCACGGACAGCGACTATAGGCAAAGTTTGATTAGATGAAGATTTAACTAAGAATGCCATAATTAGCAGTATAACAAATGTATTGCTAACTGTCAACCTCTATATACTATATCACCCAAATTCCTCAATTAATTCACGCCAATTTTCATACATGGGTCGTTCAACCAATGTTTTCTCAGGTGACAACTCTTCGACTTGTTCATGATATGCTGGTTTAAATGCTTGATAGACAACTCCTAAAGGATATTTTTCTTCATTCATTTTAAATGACTCGAGAACTGCTTTCTCGTATGAGCCAGCTTCATGCTCTTTCGGAAGCTGATATATCCTATCATAGTAGTATTGATACGTATTGATAGGATTAAACGTTACACACGGCTGTAAAACATTAATAAAAGAAAATCCCTTATGGTGCATGCCTTGCTTGATTAAGTCAGTAACTTGTTTCGAGTCGCCTGCAAACGCCTGAGCCACATATGTGGCGCCGGATGTGATAGCAAGAGTCAATGGATTAATTGGTATTTCGATGATTCCTTCTGGGGTAGACTTGGATACAAAACCTTTCTCGGCAGTCGGCGCGACTTGGCCCGTTGTTAAGCCATAAACACTGTTGTCATGTACGATGACTGTTATGTCGTGGTTGCCTCGACAAGCGTGTAAGAAATGGTTACCACCTTCACCAAATATTCCTCCATCGCCGCCGATAACGACAACGTTCATTTTGTGATTGGCAAGCTTCATGCCGACTGCCGGCGGAATCGAGCGACCATGGAGCGAGTGCATAGCATACGCATTTAAAACATCATTCATGTTGCCTGAACAGCCTATATCAAAGACTACAAACACTCCCGATGGATCAAGCCCCAGTTCAGTGAAAGCTTTTTTTATGGATAAACTTATCGCCCAATCACCACATCCAGGACACCAAGTGCCGGGATAACCTGATAAATCTTTGTGTACTTTCATAGAACGTATTTGATAATTTCTTCTGGACAAAATGGTCGGCCATCGTACTTTAGTAATTTTTCTTTAATATTTATCCCTGTATGCATACGCAAAAGTTGGCCAAATTGCCCGTGGGAATTATTCTCGATTAAAATATAGCGTTTTTTGTCGGCAAATATTGGAGCAATACTTTTTTCATCAAGCGGGTACACATGAGTGAAATGGATATAGGCCGATTGGTGTCCTTTCATAAGTAGTTCTTTTTGGGCTTCCAGTATGGGGCCTTTATTGCCTCCCCAAGATACAAAAACTGTATCAGCGCTTCTTAAATCCCCGTAAACTTTAGGCTTTTGGAAATGATTGGCAGTGTATGTAAGCCATTTTTGATTACGTTTATCCACTTGTTGCTTGCGTGGTTGGGCTGCCTCAGTAGTGTGACTATCTTCTAAATGTTCATATGAATTGGCTTGATAAAAGTGCCCTTTTAAGCCGGGAATTAACCTTTCGGATATACCGTCGGCAGTTACCTGATACCTCAGATAGGTATCCGAAAAAACTTCTGTAATATTTTTGCCTCGATTATGCTTATGATTGGAAGCAAATGTCACCAACTCATCTTTGGGATGACTTTTATGTGACTCACAGATAAATTTATCTCCCAAGATTATTACCGGCGTTTGGTATATGTCGGCCAGATCAAACGCGCGCGCAGTCAACTCAAACATTTCGTAGATGTCTCCTGGAGCAAGAACTATTTTTGGGAATTCTCCGTGGCCTGCATGTGAAGCAAACAAAAGCTCCCCCTGCTCAGTCCAGGTAGGCATTCCGGTAGCAGGGCCTGGTCTTTGTCCTAAAAATATAACGATGGGGATTTCGGCTACACCCGCAAATGAAATTGCCTCTACCATCAGGGCAAACCCCCCGCCCGAAGTACCAACTGCAGCTCGTACACCGGCAAACGAAGCTCCAAGTGCTGTATTAATCACTGAGATTTCATCTTCGGCATGACGAACAACCATTTTGGTTTTTTGCTCCCAGGAGGCAAGTGTAGTGAGTACATTTGAGGTTGGTGTCATTGGGTATGCGCAGTAAAATCGGCAATCGGCAATCACTGAGGCTAGCGAAAATGCTTCGTTTCCTGACATGACTAATTGCTGTTTGTCGTGTCGAGGCGTTAGAACTTGCTGAATATGTTCTGAATAGTTATTTTTAATGTGATCGTATCCGGCTTGAGCTAATTTTTTATTAAAATCCACGACCTCTTGGCCTTTTTTTTCGAATTCCTTAGTAATAAGCTCATACAAAATCTCGATATCACAATCAAGAAGCGCCAAACTAGCTCCAAGAGCAATGGTATTAGTCATCATTTGCATGATTTCAAATTCCTTGCGCAGTTTACGGAGTGGTAAGTGTATTTTGATGAAGTTATCTTGAAAATCAAACTCTTCAGGATCATAAACTACCATACTGGTGGTAGTTAAACGATGTTTGTGCACCTCGAAAGTTGCTTTATTTAAACAAACAAGTAAATCAATGACCCATTTGGTAGCACCGACTTCTTGTTCAGATACAAGCACCTCATAGGCATTGTGTCCGCCGCGAATAAGTGAGGGATATTCGGCGTAATCGAAAATATGATACCCGGATTGCACTGCAATCTTGGAAAAAGTAAGGCCCGAGACCATGATACCGAAACCTGCTTCACCGCCTATTTTCCACAAATACTTATGCATACTTGATTATAGGGAGAAACTGTCACTAGAATCAACTTATTTTTTACAGGTTTGGTGGGTTTGATATAATTGCCTATGTTAGAAAGAAATGAACAGGTTGATGATCAACTCCAGAGAATTATTGATATCAGGTCAGACAAAGGTAAAGTTGATATCGAGTATGAGCTTTGGTGCCGAAAAATGGGCATTTATGCCAGCGCTTTAACGAGTGTTTTTAGGTATAACGATCCTGAATACGCTCAACACCTAATGGAGGAAGTCAAAGTGCATGAATTGGCAATGCATATGGTCGGACCAGATCATTTTGAACTTAATTAATAGACTCAATCGTGTAGGTTTTTTCTCCTTTAGGTAGTGTCAGTGAGATTGTTTCCCCAGACCTTTTACCAATAAGAGACTTACCAAGAGGTGATGTGCAAGACAATCTGCCTTTGGAAAGATCAGATTCATAATCTCCAACAATCAAATATCTAAAAGTTTCTCCATCGGATTGCAAAACAACATGTGTGCCAATTTCGACAACGCCGGTATTATTGGGCTTAACAACCTCTGCTAATCTAACAAGTCGATTAATTTCCCTTAGTCTTCTATCAATACCGGATAATTTTTGACGAGCAGTTTTGTAAAAGGCATTTTCGCTCCGGTCACCCATATCTCGTGCAATTGAGAGTTCTTTAACGGCTCCTATTCTATTGTCATCAAGCTCTTTTTTCTCTTTAAGAAGATCCTCAAACCCTTCTTTGGTAAAAATTATTTTCTTAATCATAACAGCAAGGATCTTTGTAACCGCAATTTTTACAGATGGCATCGTGGCCTCCTGGCATACCTTTGAGAGTTAGTTCTCCACACGAAGGACATTCGCGGAGATTGGTTTGAACTGCATTCTGCACAGCTTCTCGAGCAACATTGATGTTATTTAGGGAAGATCCGGTTGCCTTTATCATCTTCTATGATTATAGCAGCTGTGGGACACCCGCGGGCGGCATCGACTATAACATCTTCTGCCTCTAAATCTGCGGTGTCGAGAATAATAGCTTTGGCATCTGAGTCAAGTAGAAATGTTTGCGGGGCTATGGCTACACACGTTGCCGCTCCTATACACAAGTCCCGATCAACTATAATTTTAAGATTTTTTACAACTACTGGGCCTGAAGGATTGTGGGGATCTTTAATTTTGACGTTGGTATCCATATGCTATATTCTACTTGAGGACTTTCATGAGTGCTTCCCATGACAATAAAGCACATTTTAATCTATTGGGAGACAGTTCAATGCCGATAAGTTTGATAACATCATCGCTTTTGATTTGCTTAACGTCTGAAACTTTTTTTCCCTTCACGTTTTCCGTGAGAATTGAGGCCGAGGCTTTGGAAATTGCGCAGCCTTCACCCGTAAAGGCAATTTCTTCGATAACTCCGCTTTTTTCATGCACCTGCATATAAATCATATCGCCGCAAAGAGGATTGTTGACTTTAGTTTCACTGGTTGCTCCCTTAATAGATTTAAAATTGCGCGGATTATGGTAATGATCGAGGATAATTTCCTGGTAGATTGACATATTACTTTAAAGTATGTTTTATTTTTTTTAAACCAGCAATAAGCGCGTCGACATCTTCGGTATCGTTATATACATAAAAGCTGGCTCTTGTTGAAGCAGGTAATGAAAAGCGGGTATGGAGCGGTCCGGCACAATGATTCCCAGCCCGGACCGCGATCCCCTGTTCATCAAGAATGTAGGCAATATCATGTGGATGATATTTCCCAAAAACAAACGCTGCAATAGCTGCTTTATTATAATGCGGCCCTAATATTTTTAAATCGCCGCCAAATTCATCGTATAGTTTTGTATGCACATAATTAAAAAGTTCTTCTTCATGTTTATGAATTGCATCCATACCAATTGCTTCCAAATACCGTACTGCTTCTCCTAGAGCAATTGCACCAGCTATATGAGGAGTGCCTGCCTCAAACTTATACGGCGGTTCTTTGAACAACGTTTCTTCAATTTTTACCTCAGAAATCATTTCACCTCCGTATAAAAATGGGTACATTTTCTCAAGTAGTTCATATTTCCCCCACAAGATACCTATGCCCGTTGGCCCTAGCATTTTGTGAGAGGAAAATACGTAAAAATCACAGCCTAAATCTTTCACGTCAACCTTCATGTGCGGCACTGCTTGTGCGCCATCGATAACGGTGATTACGTGAGGATTAATTTTTTTGGCAATTCTGATAATGTCTTTAATTGGATTCACAGTGCCTACAACATTGGAAACATGCACTAGTGCCAAAACTTTGGTTCGCTTCGTGACAATCGCCTCAAGCGATTTAATCATTTCTTGTTCGGTTTTTCCCAGAGATAATTCGCCATTGTCGTCAACATCGATCACTTTAAACTCGGCTCCATTCTCAAACGCCAACTGTTGCCATGGTACAAAATTCGAGTGATGCTCCATGACAGAAACTACAACTTCTGATTTATTATCAATAATTTCTCGGCCAAGACTGTAAGCTACCAAATTGATAGACTCGGTTGCATTGCGGGTAAAAATAATTTCGCGTGCATCTGTGACGCCGATAAATGTAGCAATTTCGGAGCGCGCCTTTTCGTATTCATCTGTCGCGCGCTCGGCTATCTTGTAAATACCGCGATGAATATTAGCGCTATACTGCACATAATATTCATTTAATTTCTGTATCACTTTATAAGGCTTCAGTGAGGTTGCAGTTGAATCCAAATACACAAGCTCTGGATGACTTTTGAATATCGGAAAGTCTTTTTTGATTTTTTTGACATCTAACATATTATGATGGTTTAAAACCGGGAACTTTTTCTTTCACTTTTTCATATACTTCATTAATAAAACCTTCAACCAACAAATCCTCAGCTTTATCTTTATCAAGCCCTCTACTTTCCAGATAAAACATGTGCTCTTGATTGAGTTTACCAGTTGTTGAACCATGAGTACAGAAAACATCATTGGCCAATATTTCAAGATAAGGTTTAGATTCTACAAATGTTTTGGGTGAAAGAATAAGGTTTTGATTTTTTTGATATGCATGTGATTGTTGACCAGTTTTTTCGATACGTATTAATCCTTGATAGTGAAATTTCGACTGATCATCAAAAACTCCCTTTATAAGAAGATTAGAAGTTGATTGAGGTGCTCGGTGATGTTGTATTGTCTCAATGGTAAATACGTCATCTTTTTTCCCTGTGTATAAACCATATATATCGACATTGATATTTTTAGCAGCTAAATCTACACTAAAAGTCCCAGACAAGTTATGAAAAAATACCACATAATCCCCTGGTTCATCAAAAATGAGGGCTTTCTTTTTAGTTTTATTTAAATCAATGAAATTTTTCATCCTACACTTCCAGCCATCTCCAGCTTGATCAAACGATTTAACTCAATCGAATACTCAAGAGGAATCTCGCGAGTGACCGGGTCAATGAACCCGTTTACAAGCAACCCTTCGGCATCGGTTTTACTCATGCCTCGAGACATGAGATAAAATAATTTATCCTCTCCTAATTTTTCAACTGTTGCTTCATGTTGCACTTCGACATCGTTTTCTTTAATGCGCATTGATGGGTAAGTATCTGATCTAGATTTTTCATCAAGAATCAGTGCGTCGCATGATACATAGACCGATGAGTCTTTAGCACCCGGAAAAACTTGTACTAAACCACGATACGAAGTTCGACCGTTGTCTTTGGAGATTGACTTAGAAACAATTCTCGATTTAGTCTTTGGAGCAAAATGCAACATTTTGGCACCAGCATCTTGATGTTGATTTTCTCCTGCAAAAGCAATAGACAATACTTCTCCTCTTGCCCCCTCGCCCATCAAATACACGCTTGGGTACTTCATTGTCACTTGGCTACCAAGATTACAGTCAATCCATTCCATGATGGCGTTTTCGTGAGCCTTGGCACGTTTGGTAACCAAGTTATAAACATTTTTACTCCAGTTTTGCACAGTTGTATATCTTACACGAGCATCCTTTTTGACATAAATTTCCACCACTGCCGCATGCAAAGAATCAGTTGTATAGATCGGCGCAGTACACCCTTCAATATAATGAACATTACTTCCTTCTTCGGCAATAATCAACGTTCTTTCAAATTGTCCAAACCGTTCGGCATTAATTCTGAAGTATGCTTGCAAAGGCAAAGTGACATGCACACCTTTTGGCACATATACAAATGACCCACCTGACCAAACTGCCGAATTAAGCGCTGCAAATTTATTGTCATGAGGAGGTATCAAGTGACCAAAATATTCTTTAACTATCTCTGGATACTTACGAAGCGCTGTATCCATATCGCAGAAAATTACTCCTTGTTTAGTAAGCAGTTTGCTGATACTTTCATACACAACCTCAGACTCATATTGAGCAGATACACCTGAGAGAAATTTTTTTTCTGCTTCAGGTACGCCAATGCGGTCATAGGTGTCTTTGATTTCTTTAGGTAATTTGTCCCAGCTATCTGCTTGTCCCTCGGTCGGTTTAATATAGTAATAAATATTGTCAAAATTAATTTTTGATAAATCCGCTCCCCAGTCGGGCATTTTTTTATCAAGAAAAACTTTATATGACTTGAGTCGAAAATCAGTCATCCATTTCGGTTCTTTTTTCATGGCCGAAATTTGTCTGACTACAGCTTCATTGAGCCCTTTACGAGCTTTAAATTTGTAGTTTTCCTGCATCGAAAAACCATATCTATATTCGAAGTCTAAATTAGGTGTATTTGCCATAACCCTCTTTTTCTATCTGATTTGCTAATTTTGAGTCGCCAACCTTTTTAAGTTGTCCATCAACAAGAACTAATACATAATCCGGTTTTAAGTAGTGGAGAATACGATTGTAATGGGTAATGACAATGTAGGTTTTATTTTTTTTATATTTATGTAAAAATTGGGAGATCGACTTCAATGCGTCAACATCAACTCCAGTATCAACTTCATCAAAAATCAATAACTTTTTATCGAGCACAGCAGCTTGCAATACTTCTAGTTTCTTTTTTTCACCACCTGAAGCTCCGTCATTGAGAGATCTTTCCAGTAGCTCGTCTTTGATATGTAATTCTTTAGCATATTTTTTAATTTCATTATGTAGAGCCAAGGGATCTTTTTTGCCATGAAGAGCAAGTTGCAAAAGTTGTCGTACTTTAACGCCTGATAAAGATTGAGGATTTTGAAATGATAAAAAAATTCCTAGTTTTGCTCGTTTCTCGGCGTCAAGAGCAAGAATATTTTTCTTCTCAAGAATCATTTTGGAAGTACCGTTAATTGTATAAGAAGGATGACCCATAATGGCATATGCTAAAGTAGATTTACCAGATCCATTCGGACCCATCACTGCATATACTTTGCCTTTCTCGAAATTGAAAGTGAAGTCTTTAAGGATAGTTTTTTTACCCACTTTTGCAGTAAGTTTTTTCACCGAAAGCATGCTCTTATTATATCAGGAAAGATTCGGCATTGCTAAGCGACAATCTTGGTATTCGGTCAAGATGCGCATCAGGAGGTATAAAGAGATTTTTTTGTGCTTTGTAGAAAGCTGCGACTCCAATCATAGCGGCATTATCGCCTGTTAAATATTTATAAGGAGGAAAAATTACTGTGCCACTATATTTTTTGACTAAATTGCGCATTCGATTTCTTAAATATATATTGGCACTTACTCCTCCGCCTATAGTTAATCGATTTATACCCGTTTGTTTGATGGCATCTTCTGTCTTTTTTATGATAGAGTCGAAAACCGCTTCTTGAAATGAACTTGCTAAATATTTCAAGTTCTCAATTTTATCTTCCTCGCTCATGTTCTTAAGGTGATAATAAAAAGCTGTTTTTAGACCGGAAAAAGAAAATTTCAGGTTGCCGGATTTCATCATCGGCCGGGGAAATGCATAGCGGTCTTCGTGTTTGACATCGGCTGCTAGTCTCTCGATTACAGGTCCGCCGGGGTAACCAAGTCCTAATAGTTTGCCTGCTTTATCAAGTGCTTCCCCGGCGGCATCGTCAGTTGTTTCACCAAGTACCTCATATTCAACATGGTTTTTAAAATGAACAAGTTCTGTATGTCCGCCCGATACCAGTAAAGCAAGATACGGAAACTCAAAGTCAAAAGCTGTGTTGCCTTGACTATTTTGCACGAAACATGAATAAATATGTCCTTCCATATGATTGACCGGAATAATAGATTTGTTATATGCTTGAGCGAGTTCTTTGATTTTTTTTATACCCACCTCAAGAGCAATTGCCAGACCTGGGCCATACGTCACGGCAAAATAATCTATATCGTCAAGTTTTGAGCCTGATTTGACAATTGTTTCCTCAACCACCATATCAATTCGTTCCTCATGGGCACGCTTGGCAATTGAAGGCACAATACCTCCCCATTTTTTATGGGTCAAAATTTGGGAATATTCGATGTGAGAAATTACCCTGCGACCGGTAGTCACGGCACAAGAGGTTTCATCGGCTGACGTATCTATAGATAGGATTTTCATAATCTCAACTTGACAAATTAGTATTCATATTATAAACCATTACTATGAGTCCAGATAAAGCATGGTGGTCACACTTGGAAGCAGAAGAAGTTCACGCGACGGCTGATTATCTTGAGCACGGTAGAATCCCTGGTCATCGGCAAAATAAAGCTGCGGTAGTTGATCGACCTGGAGAGCGAGAAAACGACAAGCTCCTGGCTGATTTTCTTAATAATAAAGCCGATGCTAATGTAGTTTTGAATGCTATTAAGGGTGCTCAAAAAAATGAAGTTGTTGGAACTGTACAATTTAACGGCCATGAGCAAGAACTGCACGTGACTGAAGTTTTATTACCTAATGAAGGTCCAGTATTTGATGACGCACTGTATACCGAGACTCAAATCGGCCTTAAGGAAAAAATCGCTGAAAGAACACAAGCACTACTTGCACGAACGAATATTGGTCAATACTTTCATGCACTTACTGCTTCTCTTACTACTAATAATGATTGGTGGCAACTTGAACAATCTCATGAAGTTGTTGACGCGAAACGAAACAATACGTTCACATCCTCTCCGCAACCATTTCCGATTACTCCTATCAGAGGGTCAATTGTATAGATCGAGTCTTTGGAGATTGGTACTGAAACTCGATAAAAATTACTTGGGCTTTATCAGAAAAAATTTGAGCCAATTCTCCAGCCTTCTCTCCCCACTCGATACACACTATGTTGCCTTGTTTTAATACCTTTTCAAAACCTAGGTATTTAAATTCTTCAGCCTCTTCAATGTTGTACAAATCAAAGTGATATAGATTGCGAAACTTGTGATGATTCTTAATTGGGTATTCATAGCTTATGGTGAACGTAGGTGAAATAATATTTTTTATTCCCAATAATTCCCCTATCCCTTTGACAAAAACTGTTTTACCTGTACCCAATTCTCCTTTTAAAATAAAAACAAGAGGTTTTATGCTCTCTGCAACTTTATTAAAAATAAACTGAGCAATTTTTTTGGTTTGCGTAGGAGTGTGGGAAATATAAGTAGTTTCATCTGAATATAAAATATCTCCTTTACGTAATATTTTGACAGTAGGAGTGGATAAGTCAATAACAGTCGAAGGTTTATTTCTTGGCAATTTGCCGGCATCGATTACTAAATCAATCATATCTTTTTTTGACTGCGGTAATTGATGCAATAATGATTCAATTGAGTAATGCGGTGATCTTCCTCCGAGGTTAACTGATGTCGCTGTAAGCGGTTGACCAAATTGCGTAACAAAATCAGTGATAAATGTATAACTTGGCACACGAATTCCTAGAGTGCCTTTTTCTGATTCAAGTAAACGCGAAGTTTGATGTAATGAAGGCAATACCACGGTAAATGGTCCGGGTAAAAGTTTGTGAAGAATTGTGGATTGCATGGAATTTATATCTACATAACGACTTGCCATTGTAAGATCGCCAACAAAAACCGAAATTGATTTGCCAAGCGGTCGATTCTTGAAATTGATGAGTTTTTTCACGGCATCTTCGTTGGCTGTATCGACAACCAAACCATACACAGTATCCGAAGGTGCAACTATAAGTCCACCTTGTTTAAGAGTTTGAATGGCTTCATCAATAACCTGCTTTTGATTTGCTCCAAGAGTTAAAATCTTCATATTTTACGCTATCAATTCTACCAGAAATCTGCTAAAATATATCCTATGGCAGATAAAGGTAAGGACAATGGGTCCAAGCGAGATAAGACACGTAAATTCAACTTCTTCGGATTAACTTTAGACATCAAAACACTATTCATAGCTTTTTTTGTTTTCTTTTTTATAGCCTACGGCTTCTCTTTTCTCTCTCACGAAGTCGACAAAGCCGCTCCCGAAAAATCACTTTCAACTGCTATCCAAGAAATTAAACAAGATAAAATCAACCATGTCGAAATTATCGATAACAAGGTGCTTTTATATTATAAAGATGGTACAAGCGGTATAACATATAAAGAGACAAGTACAAGCTTCGTTGAGACGCTACGGGATTCGGGAGTCAACCCCAATAAAGTTAAAATGATTGTTAAGGATACTCAAGGTTCAACAGGATTTGTTGCACTCCTTGCCAACATTATTCCAACTCTGCTTATGGTGGCTTTTTTTATATTTATTTTTAGACAAGCCAAAGGTGCACAAGATTCTGTATTCTCGTTTGGTCAAGCTAAAGTAAAACGATTTACCAAAGATATGCCCAAGGTATCTTTTAAGGATGTAGCGGGTGTAGATGAGGCAAAAAAAGAGCTTGAAGAAGTCGTAGATTTTTTGAAACATCCTGAGAAATATAAAAAAATGGGCGCTCGTACTCCAAAAGGCGTATTACTTGTGGGCCCGGCAGGTTGCGGTAAAACACTGCTGGCAAAAGCTGTAGCAGGAGAAGCTGGAGTACCGTTTATTTCGATTGCCGGATCTGAGTTTATGGAAATGTTGGTCGGAATTGGTGCTGCCCGGGTGAGAGACCTATTTATGTCTGCCAAAAAAAGCGCTCCTTCGATCATATTTATTGACGAAGTTGATGCTATCGGCCGAGCGCGCTCTGTTGGTATGATGCCTTCACATGATGAACGAGAACAAACATTAAACCAAATCCTGGTTGAGATGGATGGCTTTGCACCAACCGAACAGGTTGTGGTAATAGCGGCTACCAACCGCGGCGATCTCCTTGACCCGGCGCTATTAAGACCCGGCAGATTCGATCGCCGCATCATCGTCGATTACCCTGATCTTGAAGGACGGGAAGCGATCATCAAAATTCATGCACGCAATAAACCATTTGATACCACTGTCAATTGGGATCGAGTGGCTAAACGGACCGTTGGATTTTCAGGAGCCGACCTGGAAAATATGTTAAATGAAGCCGCAATTTTTGCAGCTCGACATGAAAGAGATAAAATTAATGCTGAAGATATTGAAGAGGCGGCTACCAAAGTTAAACTAGGACCTGAAAAAAAGAGACTGCAATCTGATCTTGATAAAAAACTCACAGCCTATCACGAAGCCGGACACGCTATTGTGTCTCACTTTATGCTTCATACCGATCCGGTGCATCGCATCTCAATCGTTTCCCGCGGTATGGCTCTAGGCTATACTTTGATTCCACCTGCTGCTGATAAATTGCATGAGACTCGTACACATTTACTTGAAAGATTGTCGGTTATGATGGGCGGACGAGCAGCAGAGGAGTATATTTTCGATGAGATTACAACTGGTGCAGCTAACGATTTCGATCAAGCGACTCAAGTAGCCAAAGCCATGGTTATGGAGTACGGCATGAGCTCACTAGGACCTATCAATTTTGGTCCCACCTCAGATATCACTGAATGGGGCAAGCAATTTTACGAACAAACTACGATTTCTCAAGATATGCTATCTAAAATCGATCATGAAATCAAAAAGATTATCACCGAAGCTTATGCTCTTGCACATGTAACTCTAGTAAAAAATAAAAAAGCCTTGGATCGAGTAGCTAATGAACTTATAAGAACTGAGAGCCTTGATCAAGATCAATTCGAGAAACTTGTCGGCCCCAAGCCCAACGGAAAAAAGAGTAAAATGATGACTGCATGAAAACCTTACTTCTTATCGATGGCTTCTCCATCATGCACCGCGCGTACTTTGCTTTACCTGAATTATCTACGCGATCAGGCATTCCTACCAATGCAGTGTACGGTTTTTTTACTATGCTTCAAAAATCAATTCTCGATTTCAAACCCACCCATCTTGTAGTTGCACTTGATACACCAGTCGCAACATTTCGTAAAAAAATGTATGAGAAGTATCAAATCCAAAGACCTCAGGCCGCAGATGGATTTAAACTTCAAATTCCGATAATTAAAGATCTTTTGGACACAGCTGGTATTGCCCGTTTGCAGAAAGAAGGCTTTGAAGCCGACGATGTCATCGCAACTCTTGCACGAAAATTTAGAAACGAATTTGACCGCATTCTCATTTTAACTGGCGATCGTGATATGCTGCAGCTTGTTGATGAAAAAACTTTTGTGGTGGCGCCGCAGAAAGGCATCACTACCTCAACCATTTACACTCCAGATGCAGTAGTTGAGAAATATGGTATCCCGCCTACTCAAGTTCCAGATCTTAAAGCCCTTATGGGTGATGCCTCAGACAATTATGGCGGCGCCAAAGGCATTGGTCCTAAGACCGCTGCAAAATTACTGATTGATCATCACAATATAGAAGAATTACTTGCAGATATCGAAACTGTGGAACCCGAGCGAATAAAACAACTTATCAAAGACCATAAAGAAAGTGTAGAACTTTCAAAAAAATTAGCTACCCTGCTTACCAACGTTGAAGTGGATGCTAATATGGATTCGATTGCCTATTCTGGTTTCAAACCCGAAATGGAAGAAAAATTAAAGCAACTTGAATTATATTCACTCATACCTCGGCTTTTACGAAAGGAGCCGCAAAAGAAAGAAATTAAACCTGTCAAAAAAGAAAAACTAGTAGACGACAATCAATCTTCGTTATTTTAATTCCTAAACATTTGCACGAAAATTCTGCCGTACACTCCTCCATCGATGATACCAATGCCGCAGCGAGAATATTCAACCGATAAAATATTTGCTCGGTGTCCTTCAGAGTTCATCAACCCTTGATGAGCCAAATATACATCTGGTGCAAATGCCAAATTTTCTCCAATAACTTCATACGTTACACCTGCTCGCTCGGCACGATCGGCAGGAGTGGAGGCATCAACTTGAGACACGTGCGAAAAAAATCCATGAGTAAACATTTCTTTAGCATAATTTCTCGCTACTGCCTGTAGTTCTGGATCATAGGTCAGTGTATTGAGTTTACGATCTTGTCTCTCTTTATTCACAAGTTTCAGCATGGTTGCTTCTGATTCTTCATCAACTTTTAGCTGATCTTCTCGCAATGTAAAACCAAGTTGCAGCCGTTCATCTGAACCAGGTTTGATGGTTAAAAAGTTAAGCGCCTCAGAAATTGCGCCGCCAAAGACATTTTTGAGTCGCAGCTGCAGCGACTGGGAAACATCGACAAAGTGAGGACCAAACTTGGAATCAAGAATATCTTGTTTAATTTGACCTCTTACCGGCAAAGCAAAAATGAGATTAACAATAAACAAAAATAATATACAAGCATGCAATACTCCAGGAACAAAACCCAACCATTTATTCCATTTTTCTTGGTGTAGGTGACTAAAATAGCGGTTTGATAACGCAGAAATTAAAAAATAAATGACAAATTCGAGCAGAAACCAACAGACAAAAAATCCAATTGCTGCCGCGATACCTTTACTTATTGAAAACTGTGTTTGCAAAAGCGTACCAATTATCGGGTAAAGTTGGTACGATAATATAAGAGTAACTATAAATCCCATTGCCTCAAGCATGCTCGTAACAAATCCGCGAGTTGTGGCAACGAAGTATACTATTAAACCAATAAGCAGAAGGTCAACCCAGTTCATAGTCTTATTTTACCAGATCAGAAGGCCAAATTGTCTGGTAAAATACTAGTATGTGTGGAATTTTTGGATATGTTGGTTCGCGTACTGATACTGCCGATATGATTCTTGATGGATTGAAAAGACTGGAGTATCGAGGGTACGATTCATGGGGCATTGCAGTTAAACACGACAAAACATTGGTCAGCGAAAAGCACGTCGGAAAAATTGGCGACACCAAAACTCAGCTTCCTCCAAGCACAATTGGTATTGGCCATACTCGTTGGGCGACTCATGGCGGTGTAACTTTAGCCAATGCCCACCCGCACATGGATTGTAAAAATGAATTGGCAGTCATGCACAATGGCATCATCGAAAATTTTCAGGAACTTAAAAACGAACTCATTGCCGCAGGCCATATTTTCAAATCCGAAACTGACACCGAAGTCATGGCACACCTTGTTGAGGAAAATCTCAGAACTCAAGAATTTAGTGAGGCTTTTCGGAATGCGTTTAATTCACTCAAGGGTCTTAATGCAATTATTGCACTCTATGGACCATCAGAGGAAATCATAGCTGCCAAAAATGGTTCTCCGCTTCTGGTCGGCATTGGCAAAGACGAATTTTTTATTGCTTCAGACGCTTCGGGAATTATTAAGTACACCAAAAACGTGGTTTTTTTAGAAGATAATCAGATGGTCGCATTAGGAAAAAATCTTAAACTTTTTTCGTTGCCTGATGGCCAAGAAATTTCCCCTACTATTAATCATCTCGACTGGGATTTTGAAGAAACAGAAAAAGGTAACTATCCACATTTTCTTATCAAAGAAATTCATGAAGAGCCCGGTGTGCTGGAAAATAATTTAATGTATTACTCAGAACATGCCAAATCATTAGCCAATCTTATCAAACAGTCATACGGCGCTTTCATGCTCGGCTGCGGGACTGCATCATATGCTGCTATAGCTGGGACCTATCTTTTTTCAAAAATTGCCAAGAGACATATCAACTATTCCATCGGGTCAGAATTTAGTTATCTTGAGGATTATGTGACACCCAAAACTCTGGTGATCCCGATTTCGCAAAGCGGTGAAACAATCGATGTCGTCGAACCTGTTGAAAAGGCCAAAAAAAAGGGCGCCCAAATTGCAGCTATCACCAATGTGCTTGGATCAACTCTTTACAGACAATCTGACTATCAGTTTCTTCTGGGAGCGGGAGTGGAAAAAGCGGTGGTGGGAACAAAAAGTTTTGTGGCCATGGTAGCTTTACTTCTTCTCACAGCATACACATTTGCCGGTAAAGAAACTGAGGGTAAAGAGCTACTTAAAAAAGCTGCCAAAAATATGACAGAGATTTTAACTGACTCATATATTGCGCATGTTAAATTACTAGCCGATAAACTTAAGACTACGGAGCATATTTATATTATTGGTCGCGGCTTATCCTATGCCACAACTCTCGAATCAACTCTGAAAATTAAAGAAGCAAGCTACATACATGCCGAGGGATTTGCCGGCGGAGAATTAAAACACGGCGTAATTGCACTCATCGAAAAAGGCACACCGTGCATAGTGTATGCGCCCAATGACGAAACTTATGACGATATACTTTCCAATGCCCAAGAAATAAAAGCTCGCGGCGGCTATATCATTGGTATCGGCCCAAAGAATAATCCAGTATTTGACTTTTTTTTACAAACCGCCGATTTAGCCGAAGCAACAATTCTCCCCCAATCGACTGTTGCACATGTTCTTGCATACTACCTTGCCCTCGCTCGTCACATCGAAGATCCCGACAAACCTCGTAATCTTGCCAAAAGTGTTACCGTAAAATGAATGTAAGTTTTTGTCAAATAAATCATTCCCCATCAGATGAAACATACACCTATAAAATAAACTCTTATGGTATAATAAAAGTATGGTTCCGACAGTATTGGTCGTCGAGGACGACAAAGGCGTACAAAAATATCTTAAAGAATTACTTCTTGAAAATGGCTTCTCGGTGTTTGCTGCATCAGACGGAATAAGTGCTCTCAACATGATTCGTAAAACAGAACCTGATTTAGTACTTCTTGATTTAGGATTACCCAACATGAGTGGCGAAGCAGTGTGTATGGAGATACGCAAAAAATATCCCCACGTCAAAGTTATTATTTTAACTGCCAAAGATACAGTACAAGATGTAGTACAAGGCCTTAATTTAGGCGCCGATGATTATCTCACCAAGCCATTCATCGCCGACATATTAATAGCTCGTTTGAAATCAAGATTAAGAGATCAAACCGCAGGCGACAAAAAACTCAAAGTCGGCGATCTTGAACTCGATAACCAAACCATGGAAGTCAAGCGCGGCGGTAAGTTAGTCAAATTAACTCCTCAAGAGTTTAAGCTGCTTCACTATTTGATGAATAATAAAGGTCGAATTCTGACCCGCGAGATGATCCTCAGTCGTATATGGCTCTCAAGTCCCGATATCGAAACCAGAGTTGTTGATGTATACATGGGATACCTTCGTAAAAAAATCGATAACGGCTATAAAAAAATTCTCCTTCACTCAGTCCGCGGTTTCGGCTACATGATCAAAGAGTAATATGAGGATTTAGTAAATTAGGATCTTTTTCTTCAATCAATTGAATAAGGTTACGATTCTGTGATAGTGATGGAAAGAAATGCACAGCCTCAATATCAGGATTAAAACCAATGAAAACTCTATTTGAAGGTAAGTTGAGTTGCTGAGTGTGAAAATCATAAAAACGTACCATGACTGAGTTGCGTCTATCTTGATGTTGGTAAATTTTGCGATCTGTGATAAGAACACCATCTGAAATAAGGTTCATCTCTCGGTGAATAAGATTAACTTCATCAGGCAGTAATGGCAATTCCCTGGTTTCATTAAGAGTTAAAAGTAATTCATCCATTTGGTACCGCATAATCGTTGCCGCATACACCGTTGCACCAGTTTCGGGGAGAGATAATACATATTCATCGACATTACCTCCACTGACTTTGATATTGGAATTACGGATCCAGTTACGTAAGCTCTCCCTATTTCCTTCCATATCCGGTAACCGACCTCGTCTGGTAAGCCTTCGTTTCATCGAATGTCCATCGGTCAATAAAAAAGATGCAAATACATTGCCGCTTATTTTTTGATCGTTGGCTAAGTCATAGAGAAATTTTACTCCACGGTTATAACCATAAATTTCTTCTCCATCAGTCTTGCGGATTGTAGCTGTATTAAGAGGTCCACTAAAACCGAGTATGCGTATTTTATCCCGGCTTCTTGGGCCTTGGTCAACAATCCCTTGCCTATATACATCAGCCGCTCGCCGTAACATCACATCAAAGACATTAAAGTCATTACCATCCCAATTCCCAAGTAATTTTTTGCGTCCAGATGAGTCTCTACCGGCCCAACCATACTTTTGTGCTACTTTTAAGATGTCAATCCAATCACACGTTGCAACTTCCATCTCCTTTCCGTCATGAGTAAGTAAATTGGGTGGTAACTCAGTATGCTCCTCCCCAGATAAATGACTGACCGTATGCATAAGATACTGATTGAGAAAATTGGTTTTACCCATCGCACCCAATCCTCCAATTGCAATAACATATAAATTCTCTTCATCTGAGTTTATATCATCCTGCATAGACCGTTCTTGTATCCTGCTGGTAAACGCATCAAAAAAAGTTAAGGCAGAAGAATAGTCGCCGTATGCATCTCGAACACCCATAATTGAACTCAGCAGCTCAGTTTCATATGAAGCGGTTTGCTTCATTTCTGGCACTAAATCTTGTCCGTAGTAATGGCTTGAGTAATCGTCAATGTATGACATGTGATTGATGAGCGGGCAGCTTGATTGTCACTAACGTCCCTGTTGATGAACTTGAATTAATTAATAATGTTCCCTGATGAGCATCGATAATATGTCTGGCGATAAATAAACCGAGCCCCATGCCCGTTCCCTCATGAACTGTATCTGATAATTTATAATGACGTTCGAGAAAGCGATCAATATCAATTTTTTTGATTCCTATCCCTTTATCTTGTACAAAAATGTAATAATAATTTTTCTTCAGCTCGAGTCTAACTTTAACTTTGCTTGACGAAGACGAAAATTTAAGCGCATTTTCAACAATATTTATAAGAGCACTGTGCAATTTATCTTGATCGGCCACTATACAATCTTGTCCATCAAGTTTATCAAGTAGTATCATACGCTTGGTATCTTCGGCCGTATGAAAATATTTCAAAGCTTTTTTGACAATAGAACGCAGGGAATATTCTTTCCAAGAATATTTCAGACTGCCAGTCTGAATTTTGCTGGTGTCCAGAAGTTCGTTGATAAGATAGGTTAATTTATTGCTTTCTAGAATCGATAACCTCAACCACTCTCTGGTAGTTGGCGAAGAACTTTTTAATTTTTTTTCAAGCAGTTGCATGTAACCATATAAAGTTGTGAGTGGCGTGCGCAATTCATGTGCAGCAACTGAAATGAAATTATCACGCGATTGCACTGCCATCTTGGTTTGTTCATGCGTCTTAGTTTGCAAAATTGCAGAGCTAGCCATAGAGCCGAATAACTTAAAAATTTCTACTTCATGTACTGGCACGTTTAATTTATTAAGTGATTGGAATGTTAAAACTCCGATAATTTTTTGTTTGTGCATAAGCGGCACAACCACCACAGTTTGAATATTTTTCTTTGATAATAATGGGTGAATCTTACGAATTTTTTCAATTGGCAAAATCATGACTTTTTTCTTCTTGATTGCAGTACGGATGAAACCATTGTCACGATTTTTAATTTTGTATAAGAAAGCGGCGGAGGCATACGAGCGAGTCAGCTTACCTTTATCTATGACAAAAATTGAGCCGTATTTGGCATCAAATAATTTTTTCCCATGTTGTACTATGGTCATGTTAATTTCGTGCAAAGTTAACGGCTCCAAAAAATCTAGGGCTGCTTTGTTAATTCGTTCAAGTATTTTTTCCATGTGTTTTTTTAGCTTCATCAAGCTCAAAACTATATTGCTTCCACATATGTTTCATATGATCGACGGATATATCAAAACTTCGGCGGGAATTTGACGCGTGAATCAGTTTTCTGTCGTAATCCATCTCAAACCGCAAGCAAGCTCCTTCTGCAATATCAGTTTTGTCATATGTGTAACCCCGTGAATAGAATTTATGCATACTTGCAAGTACTGGTGCGTGGCTGACTGCAATGGTTATCTGGTGTTTGGACGGCACTCGCCACTCGGGCATAGGTTTCATGGGATTGGGTGGATATGGCTCTGAGGCAAAGTAACGTATTAACGGTAACGCCGAAAAAGCTCGCGCCACATCAATATACGATCTGATTCCCAATCGAACGGCTTCTTTTTTAGTATATTGTAGCCAGGCGAAATTGGGATCGACAGACGGATCTTCATACATAAGCACTCTCCCTATTGTGTTTTCTGGATATAAACCAGGAAATACTATTCGTTCGCCAAATTGGACATTAGACACCTCATCGATCTCCATCGCGCCCCTTAGGGAATGTAAGAGAGCATCCATCGACTCATTCGACCTTCTAGTATGCGTAATAAATAAATTTATCTCCGCACCTACATCTTGTGTCTCTTTGAGTTGCTCTGGTAAGTCCGAAGTGGCTAGTGACATCATTAAGTGTTCCCTGCCATTTTCGGTTATGCCAGGATCATCTTTATACGGGCCGGCAATATCCCCATGACGAAACACATATAACAATGCCTTCCTCACAGGTAAAGCTTGCACCTCTTCCCGCCTCAAATCTTCAAACTGTTTATCAGATTCCACATCAATCACATTAATTATGAGTTTCTGGCAAAATTATATCTGAGTAAGCTTGAATTTTCAATTTTTCCCTGCAAAAAGAAATGGAAGAGTTTACATGCAGATTCATATTTTTTTACAAATATTATGGCCTACATTAGTGAATCGGACCAGTAAGAAGCGTATATAAATCTGAAATGAAATTGTTTTGATAGGTGCGCTTGGTTGTATGAGATGTGTATTTTTTCATAGGTTATATCACCCCCTTAATTTATAATTTAAGCTCCCTTAGTACGTAAATATCTATCAATAAGCATTATGATCGATGACTGTAAAATCGCCAGCAAAAGCAAATTGATATTAAAGCCTGAACGATATAATTGTAAATAGACTTCGTGAATATGAAAATAAATTCTTCTTATGGTTGCCATAGGGATATACTACGTCAACAATTTGAAGAAACAACAAGAAAAACGTAAGAGTGATGTAAGAGAAATTGCCCTCGTGCCTGTATCCTATAGTATTGACATTGGATCTGAAATTAGGTATAATATATATGTTCTTTGAAAATTGGCTGAGCACTATTATTGGTAGCATTTTCACCACCTCTTTAAGGACAAATTTGAGGCTGTGAGTATGCTATCAGTAGATAGTAATATTTACCTAAAAGGAGGTAAGATTTCTCTTTTTTATGCCTAGTTGCATCGATAATTTAACGATTGATAAGCTCAATTGTATAAGTTATTTGATCAATTCTTAGGTCATCCGGGAGCGTTCGCCCATACATTGTGACTTCGGTTACAAGGTATATTCATACATATACTTGACAATTGTTGTCTTGTTTAAAGTAGAATCAAAAAAGGAGAATATGAACATGTTTCGCAACAAACTCGTAGGCTTAGTAATCGCATTCGCGATTTGCTTTGCAATAACACCTACACTTTCACAAGCGGAAGCGTCCCAACCGGTAAGGTTTGATGTCGCGTTCACCGCGTTTATGGCCTGCGCAAATGCTGGTCAAGGTGAGTACGTTGACTTCACCGGTTCTCTTTACCTCCAAGACTCTCAGACGTACCATGTACGCTACGACCTCGTCGGCATCGGTCAGACAACTGGCCAAACCTATAACAGCCGGCCGAGTGTAGTCGCCCATACCATTGTCAACAGCAATACGACAACGATCCATCTTCTGGACCGCTGGCCTCTTGCCGGGACAAACACCAGATTTCATGCCACATTCGTGGACGGTGTATTGGTCGAGTACTACATGGATACAGATGGATCTTGCAGGTAAGCTCAGCTTCCGGGAGGGTGGCAAATTATTTCAATGTTTTTGGACCAGCACAATGACGTGCTGTATGCGCCTCAAAACGCCC